>JBAPZS010000423.1:0-7803 GCA_049285355.1 Candidatus Cybelea sp.
GTACAGCTCCGTCGGTGAGAGCTGATACGGCGCTCCCGATCGCCGCAGCGACGCCAAAACGTCGAACGATTCGCCCTGCAGCCCCGACGTTTCGTGCGTCGCATCGAGACGCGGCCGCAAGGCCGCCGCCGCACGTTGAATCCGCCCGACGAGCCCCATCGGGCGCAACTCTAAATCGCGGCGCTCGCGCTTCCACTGCGCCAAAATCCGGTCGATGCGATCCTGCATATGTTGACGTTAAGACGCTTGACGACGGCTTCCCTCTATGATATCTTTATGTTAAGACAATGAGCATAAAGATACTATCCCTCGACCACGTCGTCTACAACGTCTCCGACGTCGAACGAAGCCTGCGCTTCTACGCCGGCGTGCTTGGACTGCACGCCGAGCGCGTCGACGAGTTCCGCGCCGGCACGGTTCCCTTCCCCTCGGTCCGCGTCAACGCGGAGACCATCATCGATCTCTTTCCTCCGGAGTACCATCGCGGCGAACCCGGCGGACACAACGTCAACCATATCGCGCTAACCGCCGCCAATACGCCCGCCCAGATCGAGGCATTTCTAAAGCGGCAAGGCGTCCCGATCGCGCGCGAAATGACCGGCAATTTCTGCGCCCAAGGCGACACCGCGCACGCGTTTCACGTCACCGACCCCGACGGCAATACGATCGAGCTCCACGCTTACGAGTAACGCGCACCGTACCAAGGCGGCCGGCTCCCGGCCGCGAACGTCGCTACGGCACCATGACGTACAAGCGCGTCGCCTGGAGCATGCTTGGAGTGGCCGCGGGGTTCGGCTACGGCTGCTTGGTCAACTATATCGAGGAATCGCGACTCTGGACGTGGGCCGTCTTCGCTGAGTTTCTCGGTGACACCGCACACGCGTGGATGTTCGTCCTGGGCGTGTTCACCTTCCATCTCTCACTGACGGGGATCGCGACGCTGTGGGCGGCACGCAGCATCGCTCGGCGGGGAGCGCTTACGCTCGGCTCCGGCCTACTGGTGGGGGCGGCGCTGTCGCTCTGGGGCTTCGTACTGCTGGCGGTTTGGTCATACTATGCGCACCCGGCTCATTCTTTCGGCGGGTTCATGGCGTAACGGGCTCCCTCGAACGTTGCGCGGCGGCCAGCCAAAGAGGCAGCTGCCTTACCGTAACCCTAAAATGTCCGGACCGGCAGACGTCGGTAATCTGTTCCTCGCTGAGGCGCTGGAAGGTTTTGTTGCCGAAGTTAAAGGCATCCCCGGCATCGGTTTCGTCGTAACGAGCCTGCGCACCAAAGTTCAGCTGCGGGCGCAACTGCAAGGTCTGTTTTTTGAGGTCCACGCGATACGCGAGGTCCTTCCCGAAGAGAACGATCTCCCCGCGGCTATTGGCATAACCGCCGTAGATCGGATCCGAAAGGTCGGAGCCGTCTTTTTGGGGGGATTCGGCCTTGATCTCAAGCACCGCCACCGGCAATCCATTGCTTTTTTTCACCCCCGTTAAACCGCCCAATGAAGCAAACGGTTGCAGGTCCCCCCTCCGGGGGTGTGAAGCGGTCTCATTAACCCGGCCCCCACCTTACTAGATTCCGTAGAACTTCAGGCGCGGCCAAAGCTGTGGAAGCGGCGGATGCATCCCTTTGCAGAGCACGATCGGACGATTGCGTTCGCTCGGCATCACGTAGGGCGACGCGCCGTAGCGCGCGACGACACGCAGCGACGTGCACCACTGCGCCCACTTCACCGGATTGACGTCGACTCCAATGACCACCGAGCCGTCGTAGTCGCGCGGCCCCCACAGGTAATACTGATTGTTGCCGCTGATTGCCGGCGGAAGGTTGCGCCCGAAGATGTCGATCGCGGCCGCCTCGCCGTAACGTTGTGCAAAGATCGCAGCGTTCGCGCGTTCGGACGGCGGCAGCGACGCGTACACGTCCCCGACGATGCCGGCCAACTCGCGCCACCCGAACTCCCATGAAAAGACCTGCGTCAGCGGCGCACCGATGCTCGCTACCTCGACCGGGCGCAGTTTGATCGGCATGTGATCGACGGTGTATTTCAGCTTCGCGGGCGGGTAGAGCGGCAGCACCAGCGGTAGCGCGAACGCGCCGTTGATCGCGGCGAGTCCCGCCCAAATCGCCACCAGTACCTTCGGCAAGTTCGAGCACGCCGCCGCGCCGACCGCGAACATCGTCGGATACGCGCCGGCCAGATAATAGCTCTTGCCGTGCGTCGCAAAAACAATTATCGCCGCCGCCGCAAACGCGATCGACAGATACCGGAACTGCGCGACCCGCGCCGACAGGAACGGCGCCACGATGCCCGTCAGCCATAGCGGTGCGAGCAGAATGTTGAGCGCGACGACTTGATCGCCGATGAAAAGCGCCGGCGACCCGGTGAGATTTCCCGCGCTATCGTTTCGCACGAGGTCGAGGAACGGAAATCCGTGGGCCGCCTGCCAGATAGCGTTCGGCAACGCGACGATCGTAAAGATGCCGACGCCGATCCAAACGTCGCGCGAACGCAGCATCGCGCGCGGCCCCGCGGCCAGGATGCCGAGCGCCAAGCCCGCGACCCAGATCAAAACGCCGTACTTTGTCTCGAAGGCAAACCCGGCGATGCCGCCCGCCCACCAGAATGCCCACCGGTCCGCCCGGACGATTGCCCACGTTACGAAGAAGGCGACCGCGGTGAAATCGAGTGGTTCGAACGTCGAGGTCGTCAGCGTCGCGGTCATTGCGGTCAGCATCGGCGCCGAGGCGGCCGCAATCGCCGCCAACCACGCCCCGCGCGTGCTCGCCCCCATCAGGTGCGCGAACGCCACGACCAGCGGCACGAGCATCACCGCCGCCAGCACCGCCGGCAAACGCAATAGCCACAGATTCGTCCCGCCGAGCTGCGTGAGCGCGGCGGTAAGCGGCACGAGCGGCGGCTGATCGACGTACCCAAACGCCGGGTGGCGCCCGCAGACGATAAAGTACAGCTCGTTGATGAAGAAGCCGTACTGGGCGGACCCCATGAAATGGACGATTGCCACGACTGCCGCCACACCCCAGGCCGCCCAACGCATTCCTTTGCTCACTAAGCGCCAAATACGCGAAGAACCACGTATGGCCCCGCTTGTCACCCTGACCCTGTCGCCTTGTCATCCTGACCCTTCGACAGAGCCTGTCCTGAGCGAGCGGAGCGAGTCGAAGGGCTTAGGGCTGCGCTTCGCGCAGGCGCTAAGGAATTTGTCATCCTGAGCGGAGTCGAAGGAAATGTCATCCTGAGCGGAGTCGAAGGACGACGCGTGGCAATGGTTGGCGAAACGAAACCGAGTTGATCGAGATACGCTATGGCCGTCCCAACGAGCGGAACGCACTTGAGAACTTACAACTCAGGGCATCTACCGTTTGGCCCGAGTATCGCGACTTGATACTACAGCACCCCGAATCCATCCAGCTGCCATCCACGCAACTCGTGGAACGTCGCGTACGCGTTGCTGGGAGAACGGGGGCTCTGATCGGCTTCTCCGTTCTGCTCGCGCCAAACGATCGGATCTGCGAGCTCGACGGGCTCTTCGTCGATCCAGCCCATTGGCGCCACGGCATCGGAACCGCACTGATGCGCGACGCTGTTGAGATCGCGCGCGCCGAGGACGCCGTCGCCATAGAGGTAACGGCAAACCCGCTGGCGCGCGAATTCTACGAAAAGTTCGGGTTCACGCAGATAGGAGAAGCGTCAACGCGGTTCGGCCCCGCGCTCCGAATGCGCTATTCCGTCGTTACGGTACCGCCTCGGGCAACTCGCCGTCGCCCGAAAGATTGATCGGCAGCCCGACGACTCCACGCGTCATATCGCCCCACGCTTGCGCCAGAATACCCCGCAACGAAATTAGGTAGTGCGTTCCGTCGGGCTGTGAGTAATACGTCACGGGAAGCCCAACATTCCGCAGATATACCGCCGTCTGCGTCGGATATTGCGTCGGGACGTTTTCATCTCGCGCCCCGGTAACGATGTAGAACTTCGTCCGCGATAGCTTCGTCGTTACCGCGTCCGCGCGCGATCCGAGCAGCGAACCCGCGATGCTCATCACGCCCGACCAATCTTCCGGATGCATCGGCGCGATCATGAACACCGAAAACCCGCCCATCGAGTACCCCGCGAGAAACTGCCGATGCGGATCGATGTTGAACGCCTGCTGCGCCGCTGCGAGCGTGTCGTAGATGTCGCTCTCCGCCCCCTGGTAGTCGTAGTACCCGCGCCCGTACGGCGCGACGATAATCGTACCGTCCTGCTCGGCCATATCGGTGATGAACTGTTGCGCGAGCAACCGCGTCTCCGGCTGGAGCCGCCCGTGCAAAAACACGACCAGCGGCGCCGGCTTATTGGGTGAATACGTCGACGGCACGAAGACCGCTACCGGCTGCATCGTTCCGTCCTTCGACGAGCGTACGAAGGTCTCGCCGAGCCCGCGAATCGAACCCATGGGCGCAAACGTCCGCTGTAACAGCTGCGTTGCCACACTCAAGTCGAGTTGCGCGGTCGCCTGCACTGCGTGCTGCCACAGCTCAGGGGTGTAAGGAATCGGCGCCGGCGAGTTCAACGAATCGGCATCGTCGAGCAATCGCTGGTAGTAATCCATCGTCGTGTCGCGCCCGGTGAGGGGCGCGATCTGCCCGACCCGGTCGTAGTACGTCTGCGCGACGGAGCGCAGCGTCTCGCTCTGGCTCGGCGCTCCCGCGCCGATCAGCGCAAGAAACGCCAAGCCCAGCGCCGCCCACCTACACGGTGAAGCTGACGATCTCGCTTGCCTCGCGCTCACACGACCACCACGCCGTACCGTCAAATGCAAGTCCTCGCGCGTCAAACGGCACTCCTGCAATTACCTCGGCAGACGGCTTGCTCTCGCGCAAATCGATTCGCGCGAACGCCAGACTCTCGAACTCCTCATCGGCGGAGATCATGAACGGCTCGCCGCCCGGCCCGAAGTTGAATCCTCCGCAGCGCGTCGGAAGCGCGATCTCACGTTCGACGGTCGCCTTCGTGTCGATCACGAGAATGCGCTGCTTCCCCTGCTGACAGAGATAGAGCTTCCCTCCGGCCGCCGCCAGATGCGACCCGGTGAAATCGGGACACGCCGTCTTGCTGGTGAGGTCGAATCCTTGCGCGGGATCGAAGCGGAAGAGATAGCGATCGTCGTCGTCCAGCGCGACGACCACGTATAAACTGCCGCCGAACGACGCTATGCCGAACGGCTTGCCCGGCGCAGGCACCTCCTTGAGAACTGCCCACGTCTGCGGATCCACTGCGTAGAGCTTATCCGTCTCCCACGAGCCCAGCCACAATCGGCCGTCGTGAAAGGCGAGGGGCTGCGGTCGCTTGCCCGGCGACTGGCGGCGTTGAACTTCCTTTATATCTTGTAAAGCTTGCATGCCAGACATGAACGCTCCGCGCTCGCGGATGGTTACACCCTGTCATCCTGAGCGGAGTCGAAGGGCGCGGTACTCTCAGAACGCTAGTAGAAGGTTTGTTGGAAGCGGCGGCGTCGGACGGTAGCTTTTGCGCGTCCCGAGTCGGAATCCAGGGTGAACGACAGCCTGTGGTCGGACCCAAAGTTCGTGCAACTCATGTGCGAATGCCACGGCTCACTTCCATTGGAACTGCCGCTAACGGATCCGGAGAAGCTGGACGTCCCCGAGACGATCGTAAACGTCTCTTCGAAGCTCCAAGTGTGATCGTTGAACAGCGGCTGATGCTCTCCCCAGTCGCCCTGCGCGGTAAACGTACCCGAGATGGGACCCTTCGCTATTCCACTAGCATGGAAGTTGGTTCCGAAACCGATAAGCTCGGAAAGGCAGCTAAAAGTTCTGGCACGACCCTGAAAGTTTTCGCCCTTCAGCGAGAGCGGCTGCACGCCGGCGGCATTGACTCTCCAGGCCAAGCCGGAAGCGCTTTGTTGCGCCGCATACGGCGTCGCGAGCGACCCCGCGCCGGCGCTGCAGCCGGCGAGGAGCGCGAGCGCGAGCGGCGTCAGTATTAGGGCTCCAGCAGTGTGCTTCATTAAGTGATTCCCTCCTAAGACGCTCGTCGCGCTCGCTTTCACGAGAGAATCATCGCGCAGAACGCCCAGGCTCAGAACGGACACTCGCACAGCTAATTCGCACATCTGCCTCGGCAGGAACCGGCGGCAAGGACCGACACTCGCCGGAGCGAACGCGCTACTGCACGTGATCCCGAACACCGCCTCGCCCTTTCTCGGCGGACTCGTCTTTCGGATCCTCCGGGCGCTCGGCGTTCAGGACGAGGCGCTCGTGCGCCTCAGACGGGCCTCGGCGCTACTGCTGCCGCTGATCACCTGGCTCCCGCTCTTCGTCCTCTCCGGCGCCGGCGGAAAGCTACTCGCGGGAAGCGTGGCTACGCCGTTCTTGCTCGACCTCTCGGCGCACATCCGGCTGCTCGTGGCGCTGCCGCTCTTTCTCATTGGTGCACGAGTCGCGGAGGTGCGCCTGCTCCCGACGATACATCAGTTTCTCACACGCCGGTTGATCCCTGAAAAGTTAGTCGACAAGTTCGATGGAGCGGTAAACTCGGCATTTCGGCTCGGCGACTCCGTCATCATTGATATTCTCATCATCGTTGCCGTTTACGTGCTCGACACTCTGGTCGTCTGGCGCGCATACGCCGCACCGCACGAGGCATCGTGGTACGCGGGCTCGTCGGCGCAGGGATCGCCGCTTACACCGGCCGGAATCTACTACGCATATCTGAGCCTGCCGGTCTTTCAGTTCATCTTGTTCCGTTGGTACGTCCGCCTGCTTCTCTGGGCGCGTTTTTTAGCGCAAGTCGCAAGGCTCGATTTGCAGCTCGTCCCGACGAACCCCGATCGCGTCGGCGGGCTCGGCTTCCTGATCTCCGGAACGCAGGCATTTGCAGTCTTCGTGATGGCGCATGGCGCGCTGCTCGCGGGTTGGCTCGCCGCCCGCGTGGTCGTTCGCGGCATCCCGCTGACCGACTTTAAGGGCGAGACCATCGCGGTGGTGGCGTTCGTGCTTTGCATCACGATCGCGCCGCTTGCGGTCTTTACGCCGCCGCTCATGCGCACAAAGCGACGCGGCATTCTCGAATACGGTGCGCTCGCCACGCGTTATGCGCGCGAGTTCGATGGCAAGTGGGTGCATCCAACGACGGACGCCGGGGAACCGCTCGTGGGCAGCGCCGACATCCAGTCGTTGGCCGACATGGGCGGCAGCTACGATATCGTTGCGGGGATGCGCAACGTGCCGATCACGCCGCAGATGGTCCTGGGCTTCGCTGCTGCGACGCTCGTTCCGGTCGCACCGCTACTACTCACGTTGATGCCGCTGTCCGAGATCCTCAACAAACTCGTCGGCGTCTTGTTCTAGCCTCCGTGTCATCCTGAGCGGAGTCGAAGGACGACAAGTGGCCGAGTCCTCGGAGCGTTAGCTCAGCATCTCTTCCCAATCATCCGGCACGCGACCGCGAGGACCCGGAGTCGGTTGATCTTTCGGGTGCGATTGCGGCGCAGCCAAGTGCGGACCGCGTACGTAATCCTCGGTGACGAAACTGTAGAACCAATCCTCGCCCGGCTCGAAGCTCGCGATAACCGGATGACCGGTCCCGCGGAAGTGCGCCGTCGCGTGCTTACCCAAGGATTGATCGCAACATCCGATATGCCCGCACTCCGCGCACCGGCGCAGGTGAAACCACCAGCTCTCCTCCGCGAGGCACTCGACGCATCCGGTACCCGAAGGCGGAACGTTCGGCTTTATACCATCCATCTTTTTGCTCCCAGCGTGCTAATGATCGACGTACCGCGA
>JBAPZS010000424.1:0-2970 GCA_049285355.1 Candidatus Cybelea sp.
GTACCAAGACATGAAACACTACCGATTTCAACGGCTAGCATTTCCGACCTTTCATCGGCCGGCGCTCACCGGACTCGCAAGCTTCGCGCCCACTGACGAGCTGCACGAAGCGCGACTTCGTCGAGCGATGCGGCAGCTATCGACTATCGAGCCCCGCTTAAGCGGCGATATTGCCGCCGAGATCGAGCGGCGAGATGACATCCGCGGAAACGGTTGGTTCGCTGCCATCATCCCGGAGGCTGTTCTCGGCCATTTCGAGCGTGTTATATGAGGCCGGTCGTCGAACGCGCGACCGCGCTTGACGTACTGCAAACGGCGCACATCGCGACTGTCAGACGAGGTGCGCGTCTCTGGTTCCGGTGCCCGGTTCATAGGCCCGACAATCATCCGTCCTGCGTCATCGTCGGTGAAGACGCAAAAGGGTGGCGATGCTTTGCATGCGGGGCGCGAGGAGGAGTGCTCGATTTGGTGGTCGCGCTTGGGATCGCCGACGATCGCGCGAGCGCAGCCCGCTGGTTGGAAGTCAATCTGTGAACGATCTGGAGAAGTCGCCGGCGACGGTTCGGGGCATGGCAGCGAGGAAACGCCTTAGCCCAGAGTTTCTCGCTGGACGTTTCGCCTTGCGCGATAGTCCAGATGGCTTGATGATCCCGTATCCGGGGCGCAGCCGACTTCGAAAGTTTGTCGAGACCTCGCATCCGACGTTCTGGAACGATGACGGTGACGGCACACCGGCATACGTCGACGATCAGACTCTAACACCAGCCGCCCAGTGTGGCACCTTAGCGATCGTCGAAGGCGAGAGCGACCGCTGGGCACTCGAGTTTCATGGCATTCCGACCCTTGGGATACCAGGGGCGTCGATGAGCGCGGCGTTATGCGCAGAGCACCTCGGTGGGATCAACTCACTCGCTATTGTGCGCGAACCAGCCGCCGGAGGCGAGCAGTTCGTAGTAGGCTTACTCGCCCGACTCCGCGAGCTCGAATACGTCGGCACGATCATAATCGTTGACCTGCAGGCCATTTGCGGCGTGAAAGATCCGGCCGACCTACACGTACATAATCACGAAACCTTTGAATCCCAATGGCAACGGGCGCTCAAGTACGGCGACAATATCTCGTTACCCATCCAATGGCCGCCGCTATATCCTGCGCCCCAGCTCGACCCGATCGCATTGCACGGGCTCGCTGGCGAGATCGTCCGGTACCTTGACCCATTCGTGGAAGCGACTCCGGTCGGAATGCTAGTCGAACTCCTTGCGGCGTTTGGCTGCGCCGCTGGACCCCAAAGTTTCGCGCGCGTTCTGGATGACAAACATCCCGGCCGCCTCTACGTGTGTCTTGTAGGCCCCACGAGTACCGGCGGCAAGGGCAGCGCTGACGCAGCCGTGCGTCCGTTTATACGAGCGATGGACGTCGATTGGTATCGAGCGGGACGACTGCCCAGCGCGTTTGGCTCCGGAGAAGCCCTGCTCGCATATTTGGGCGGTGAGCATGCTAAGCCTGGCGAGCCAATCGAAAAGCGGGTCCTACTGTACGAGTCCGAGTTCACGCGCCTCCTCGCGATCGGCTCACGTGATGGAGCGACAATTAACTCGCGTTTGCGCGTGCTATGGGATGACGAAAATCTGCGCGACATCTTACGGGGTCGAAATATCAGTATCGAAGGTGCGCACGTCTGCATCATTGCTCACGTCGTTCCGTTTGAGCTCGTGACAAAACTGCCGAAGGCCGACATTCACGGTGGATCGGCAAATCGATTTTTGTTTATCTATGTACGATCGAATAAACTGATACCGAATCCAAAACAGCTAGATCCGGCAATCGTCGGAGAATTCGCGGGCCGACTTTCCGCCGCTCTGAAAATCGCGCGGCAAGGGCACCCGATGGAACGGACGCCCGCGGCCGATCTTCTCTGGGAAAGCCTCTACGGTACGTATCGGAACGATAATTTCGTTGGCGAGGTTGTCGCCCGGGCTGACTCTCAACGCTTACGGCTATCGGTGATCTACGCTCTATTAGATCGCAGCCCGGTAGTCTTACCGGATCACGTGCGCGCAGCGGAAGCCGTCGTCAAGTACTCAGTCGATAGCGCCGCATTTATCTTTCAGGATCAGGCGGGAGAGTCGCAGTTAAGCCAGTTGCTCTCCAAGATCCGGGAGGGCTGGCCGCGCGGGCTTGCGACGCGCGAGCGCCATGCAGTCTTTGGGAATCACCTCTCCGCGGACAAGCTTGCCGCTTTGGACACTACCCTGCTTGAGCGAGGAGTGGTGGAGCTCAAGAACATTGAGACCGCTGGAAAGTCGGCTCGTGTGCTTATCGCGAGGCGTGCAAATTAACTGCGTTCGCGCCGGCCGCGACCCGATCGTTCAGGCCGCCCGAGGCGTTTGGTACCCGGGGACCGAGATTTGGCGCACAACAGGCCTGCACCACTTCAGTGGGACTCGCCTGATTTTCAGTGCGAGCGTACCGCGGTGGAGCGCCGTGAGGTCTTCGGAAATCCCTCCTTCCCCGCCGGATGGGCGGGAGGCATGAATCAAGTACTCTGCGATCTTGCGAATTTGGCGAATTTAGCGAACAAAAGTCTACCAACCAGACCCCTTAATTCCTCAAATTCGCCAAATTCGCAAATTCGCGGATAAGTAGGGGTGGCTTTCGTAAGCGCCTAGGCATTGCGTAAGCATAGTCACGCTACGGTATCCACGACCACTTTGTGACGCGGTAAAGCCAATATAAGGCCGCGCTTCCGGCGATACTTAAGGCGGCTAGGAGAGACGACTGACGTATCGCCGCGATCCAAGAGTGATGCAGGCCGAACACTTCCCAAACGACTCCCGGGACGGCGAGTAAAAGAAACCAGAAAAGCAAGACCACGACCCAACTCCAAACGACGGGCATCCCTGCTCCTTCGCGGACAGCTTTAACCGACCCGTCCGTTAGATTTGGCAAGCAGCCCTACCGTCCGGTATA
>JBAPZS010000425.1:0-1791 GCA_049285355.1 Candidatus Cybelea sp.
CACACTAAGCTGTCTAATGCAAGGGAACGATAACGATGAATCAGACTTCGCTGAGAAACACGCTTTGCGCGCTGGGATTGCTGATCGCATTTGCGAGCCAAGCTACTATGGCGCTCGCAGGCACCAGCGGCGGAATCTCCGGTACGATCACCGACGCTAAGACCGGTGCGCCGATCGCAGGCGCCCGTCTGCAGATCAGCTCTCCGTCGCAATCCGTAAAGACGACGACCGACGCCCGCGGGCGCTTCTTCGTCTACGCGCTGCAGCCCGACGATTATACCGTTAGCGCGTTAAAGGACGGGTACGTGGCGGCATCCTTCTCCGGATACCCCGTCTTCGCCGATCAAACGCAGGTCTATTACTTGAAGTTAACGCCGTCGTCGGAAAATACGACTTCGAGCAACTCTTATTAAACCGAATTAACCGCAGGTAACGAAGATCGCAATGCGCGGCCTAGTTCGCTAGGCCGCGCACCCAAGAAACTCCCAATGGCGCCCTTCGACCAAGACACATTAGTGGCTGCGCGAAGCGCAGTCCTGAGCTCTTCGACTCCGCTTCGACAAGCTCAGCGTTGCTCAGGACAGGCTGAGTCGAAGGGTCAGGGTGACAGTGCGGCTAGAACGGGAAGTCGGATTGCGTGAGGCCGACGTTGGCTTTGAGATCGGTTACGTTTTCGTCGAGTACGACCTGCGAGCCCGAGTACATGATCTGCCGAACCGGCCAGTGCGTGTCTTTCGATAGGTACAGAATTTGATCGCTAATGCCGTTGTTCGAGGACGGATCCGAGGCTTTGAGTTCGATTCGGTCGGTCTCGACGCCGTTAACTTTGCCGCCGTCGGTCTGTGTGAGCTTTCCCGGCGTAGTTCCGTAGTCGTCGACGATTTTCTGCAACAAGCCGTCGGGTATCGTGACGCCACGCAGTGAGACGGCGCGCGGATCGTTGACGCTGATCTTCAGGTGAATGCCCGAAAAAAGTCCGCCCTGATGCCCGCTTACCTGATCGCCGCCGGTCCACACGCCGCCCGAGCCTTTGCCGTCACCATCGAGGATCAGCGTCTTGACGTAATGCGGCTTCATGAACGAGTACTGATAGACGCGATCCTGCGTCGCGGTTCCCTTGGCTTCGTGGACGTGAAGGACGCATGTGTAATCGTTTACGCCGGCAAACATCCGGTCGAACGCCGCGATGCCGGGCGCCTCGTTGGCAGCCCGTGCGGCGATACTAGCGGCGGCGACGAACAGGGCGCATAACGTTAAGGAACGCTTCAGACTCACTAACCTCTCCCGAACTTTAATTCTCTTGCGTGACCGACTGCGCGCTCTCGTCGATGAGCAGCGTGCCGTGCTTGCCTTCGACGCCGATGAGCACATCGCATTTTGCATCGGCGGCGATCTCCTCGATCGTGCGGCCGAGCGGCGCGCCGCTATACTTCCCTTCGCGAAAAGATCCCAAGATGATGAGGTTTGCCTTCACGCGCTTGGCGACGTCCAATACCGCTTGCTTCGTCGAGCGCGCTTTTAGCGTCTCGGTTCGAATCGCGACGTTGTGGCTGTTGGCGATCGTCTCGGCGGCGCCGAGCGCATCCATTGCGCCGCGCTCTTCGAACTCCATCTCGGCATCGGGCGGCAGCGTGTACGGAACCTCGATCACGTAGAGCGCCAGAATTTCGGAACGCTCGCCGCGAGCTAGTTTGACCGCGAGCGCCATCATATGCGACGAGTCGATCTCGGGCGAAAAGACGACGATGAGGCTGCCCACTAAACGTTCCAACTCGCGCTCGGCCTGTGCGG
>JBAPZS010000426.1:0-4359 GCA_049285355.1 Candidatus Cybelea sp.
GATACCGAGGATGCAAATGAAGAGCGCTCAGCATCGCCGCGGCGATGCGAGGCTCCGAATATGCGCCCTCGAAAGGGGCGCTTTTTCAATTCCATCTCGGTCGCTTGTTACGGGGAATCGCATCGAATGCCCACCGCACGTAAGGAAGCCGCAGTCGAGAAGCTCGCCAAGAGGCTGGCCTCGGCAAAGAGTCTGTTTTTCACCGACTATGCCGGCTTGACCGTCGGCGAGATTACGAAGCTCCGCGGGGAGCTGCGCAAGGATGGCAACACCTACTCGGTTGTGAAGAACACGCTCTTCCGGATCGCTGCGGGCGACCTTGCGACGCAGCTCGAGTCCATTCTTGCCGGTCCGACGGGAGTCGTCTTCGGTGGGGTCGACCCCGTGGCGCCGGCCAAGGCGCTCAAGACCTTTAGCGATTCCGTCAAGCGCGTCGCGGTCAAAGCAGCCTACATCGACGGGAAGATCGTCGATCCGGGGCAGGTCGAGATACTTGCCAAGCTGCCGCCCAAGATAGACCTTCTTGCGAAGCTCGTCGGCACGTTGGCAAACCCATTGCGCGGGCTGGTCACCGTGCTTTCGGGTAACCAAAGCGGCCTAGTCCGAGTCCTCAACGCCATTCGCGAGCAAAAAGCTAGCGCGGCATCTAACGCTTAGATAAGGAAGATAGATAGATCATGGCATTAGCCGAACTCATCGAACAGATCGATAAACTTACCGTTCTCGAATTGGCGGATCTCGTCAAACAGCTCGAAGAGAAGTACGGCGTCTCGGCAGCCGCGCCGGTTGCAATGATGGCCGCCGCTCCAGGTGCCGCGGCAGCGCCGGAGGCCGAAAAGACCGAGTTCGACGTAATCTTGTCGGAGATCGGCCCCGAGAAGATCAAGGTCATCAAGGCCGTCCGCGAGCTCACGAGCCTGGGTCTCACCGAGGCCAAGGCCTTCGTCGAAAGTGCGCCCAAGGCGGTGAAGGAAGGCGTCGCTAAAGACGAGGCCGAGCAGGTCAAGAAGAAGCTCGAAGAAGCCGGCGCCAAGGTCGAGATCAAATAACTCCGCAGCCAGGACCCACTCCGGGGTGGGTGCAGCTGCTGCCGCTGGTCATCGTCGTCGTGGTGCTGGCGGTTCGCATGCTGCGCCCGCAACGCATTAGCCTCAGACGAATGTGGCTGTCGCCACTCATTCTGTGCGCGCTAACGGCGTGGGTGATCTACGCCAACAATATCCTCTACCCGGCGCCGCCGGCCGAGATCGCGCTCGCTCTGATCCTGGGTGCGATCGCCGGGGCGCCGTTTGGGATCCTGCGCGGGCTGCACACCGACGTACGCCCGACCGATCGGCCGGGCGTCATGTACCTCGGCTCATCGTGGGTGACGCTCGCCATCTTTGCGGCGGCCTTCGCGTTACGGTATACGGTCCGCTTGATGTTACCGAATCGCGGCAGCATCACCGGTGCGGTCGGCGATGCGCTGCTCGCCTTCGCGATCGTCTTTATCGCCGCGAGCTACTTCGTAATCTTCCGAAAGTACGAGCAGCTCGCGCACGCGGGCCCGGGAGCGCTAGCGCAAGAACCCAACCAACAGTAGGGCGACGATGTTGAGCACCTTGATCATGGGATTGATCGCCGGGCCGGCGGTGTCTTTGTAAGGATCGCCGACCGTGTCGCCGGTAACGGCGGCCTGGTGCGCGATCGAGCCTTTTCCGCCGTAGTGGCCGTCTTCGATAAACTTCTTGGCGTTGTCCCACGCGCCGCCGCCCGATGTCATCGAGATCGCAACGAAGAAGCCGGTTACGATTGAGCCGACGAGGATGCCGCCCATCATCTGCGCGCCGGTATCGCCGGGCAGCAGATTGAACGCCGAAAGCAGCACGACGATGACTGGAACGCCGACCGGGATGAGCGCCGGGACGATCATCTCGCGCAACGCGGCGCGCGTCACGATGTCCACGGTCGTCCCATAATCCGGGCGCGCCGTGCCCTCCATAATTCCGGGAATCTCGCGAAACTGACGCCGAACCTCTTCGACGACCGCGCCGCCGGCGCGGCCGACCGCCTCCATGGAGCGCGAGGCGAAGATATACGGCAGCAGGCCGCCGATGAAGAGGCCGGCGAGCACGAATGGATTGCCGACCGCAAAGAGGTTGCGCACGCCTTCGATGCACTGCTGCGTTTCGCTGACGCCGCACTTGTGATTGGTGAGTTGCTGGAGGAACGAGGCGAACAAGACCAGCGCCGCGAGCGCCGCCGAACCGATCGCGTAGCCCTTGGTGACGGCCTTGGTCGTGTTGCCGACGGCGTCGAGCGGATCGGTGACGTTGCGAACCTCTTCGGGCATCTCAGCCATCTCGGCAATGCCGCCCGCATTGTCGGTAATCGGTCCGAACGAGTCGATCGCCACGACGATGCCGGCCATCGAGAGCATCGCCATCACCGCGATACCCACACCGTAGACGCCGTCGAGCGAGTAGCTCACCAAGATGCCGAGCACGATCACGATCGCGGGCCAAGCCGTCGCCTTCATCGAGACGGCTAGGCCGGCGATGATGTTGGTCGCATGACCCGTGATCGACGCCTTCGCGATTGATTGCACCGGCGGGAACTGCGACCCGGTGTAGTACTCGGTGATGAAGGTGATCAAGCCCGTGATGAGGACGCCGACGACCGCACAGAAGAAGACGCCGTTCGCACTGATGACCGACGAGTCGCCGAAGACCTGATGCGCGACGAAGTAGAAACCGATCAGCGCAAGCACGCCCGCGACGCCCATGCCGCGATAGAGGGCCCACATAATGCGGCTGCGCTGCACCTTGCCTATGCTCACGGCGATGACGCCGATGATCGAGGCAACGATGGAGATCGCGCCGAGCAGCAGCGGGAAGGTCGTCGCGCCGGGCACCGTCGCCCCGAAGAGCAGGTTGCCGAGCAGCATAGCCGCGACCGTCGTTACACAGTACGTCTCGAAGAGATCGGCCGCCATGCCGGCACAATCGCCGACGTTGTCGCCGACGTTGTCCGCAATAACCGCCGGATTACGCGGATCGTCCTCGGGAATTCCCGCCTCTACTTTGCCTACAAGGTCGGCGCCGACGTCGGCTGCTTTCGTATAGATGCCGCCGCCAAGACGCGCGAAGACCGAGATGAGCGAGCACCCAAAGGCCAGCCCGACCATTGCGTTGAGGGTGGTCGCAGCGTCGCCATTATTGACGGCCATGAGAATCGCGTAGTAGCCGGAGACCGCCAGCAATCCCAGACCGACCACGAGCATGCCGGTCACGGAGCCACCCCGGAAGGCCACGTTGAGCGCAGGCGTAAGCCCGCCGCGTGCCGCTTCGGCCGTGCGAACGTTGGCGCGAACGGAGACAATCATGCCGATGAAGCCCGCGGCGCCCGAGAGAATCGCACCGATCAAAAAGCCGATCGCGGCCTCTTTGCCTAGCGTCGGAGCGAAGAGAATCACGACCGCCATGATGACCGCGACGATGGCGACCGTACGGTACTGCCGTTGCAGGAAGGCCATCGCGCCCTCCTGGATGGCCGCTGCGATCTCGCGCATGCGCTCGTTGCCGGCCGGCTGCGCGAGCACCCAGAAGGTCAGAGCGATGCCGTAGAGCACCGCCAAGGTACCCCCGATTAGGCCGGCTGCAATGGCTGTCTGTGCGGTCATCCTTCTCTTTCAGTTAGGCAAAAATACCGGCCCCGCAGGGCCGAGGGCTTTGCCTACTCCGGCAGCACGCGCAAGTCCTATCCGGCCTGATGCCGCGAGGGACTCCGCGTATAGCCGGGGTATTGCAGGTGGGCTGTGACTAAACAGCGGCCCCGCGCGCCGACCGTCCGCCGGTATACCATTGCCGGCGCCGTCTTGTCGCGCGAGGAAGTCATCCATAAATACCTGCACCTCGTCAAGTATGTGGCGGGGCGTATCTCTATGCACCTGCCCTCCAGCGTCGATATCAACGACCTCATCAACGACGGCGTCTTCGGGTTGATGGATGCCATCGAGAAATACGACGGCGCGCGCGCGGTCAAGTTCGAAACCTACGCGGTGACGCGGATCAACGGCGCGATCATAGATGCGTTGCGCGCGTTGGACTGGGTTCCGCGAACGGTGAGACATCGGGCGCGCGAGTTGGAGCGCGCGTTTGAAGAGCTTGAAATGGAGCATGGCCGAGCACCGACCAACGAGGAGTTGGCGGAACGGCTGGAGCTCGCTCCGGCGGAGTTCGATCGTTTGATCCAGCGCGTGCGCGGCACGGCGCTCGTCTCGCTCGAGGAACTGCTGCCGAATCGCGCCGGCGACGGCGTCCCGCTCGCCGAGACGCTGGAAGACGAGCAGAGCGACGTTACGAGGGACCTGGAGCAGGA
>JBAPZS010000427.1:0-2159 GCA_049285355.1 Candidatus Cybelea sp.
GTTTGGACCCCAGCCGTCCGGCGCCCCCGTAAAGTTATGTAGCACGGTCTCGATGCCGCCCTGAGTAACGCTGTAAACGGTCCCGCATCCGAATTG
Organism: Candidatus Cybelea sp.; assembly: GCA_049285355.1. GTDB lineage: Bacteria > Vulcanimicrobiota > Vulcanimicrobiia > Vulcanimicrobiales > Vulcanimicrobiaceae > Cybelea. The sequence continues at coordinate 97 of JBAPZS010000427.1, forward strand.
ACAACCTGTTCCGCCTCCGTACGTAGTGCCGTAAATCTTACCGTTGATAGCGACGAGATCGCCTCTCGGCGTACTTCCATCCCCCGTGTTGCCGAAAAGGTGAAGAACGCGGCGCTGCCCGGTTGTCGTGAGGCTGAAGACGGTTCCCGCGTTCCCCCTTTGATATCCCCCAAGCTCGGTCGTCCCATAGAGCTTCCCGTTGGCATACGTCAAATCACTATTGGGCCACGCGCCGCTTAAGCCATAGGGGGGAATGAATAGAAGTCTGTCGCGCCGCGTGGCGGCGCGCCGGTATTCGCCTCAAGAGAATACACAACTCCCGACCCGCGGTTCGGTCCACCTTCGGCGGCAGTACCGTACAGCACGCCGTTGACCTTGGTGAGGCCGGCCATTATGTTGCCGCCGTCCGCGGAAGCAATGTAGACGGGTTGCTCTTTCCCGTTGGGCAGGATCGCGAATATCGTCCCGTACTGATGCGCACCTCCGCCCACGGAGGTGGTGCCATAGAGTAGTCCGTTAACGTTAAGCAGTCTCGCCACCGGTCCCACACCATCTCCCAGGCCCCCGAAGCTATGGAGAACGCGCTCGATCACCGACGTTTGACGATGCTCCTTTATCTCCGGCGCGGGAGAGACCGGTGCCCCCGAGACGCCGCCGCACCCAGCGAGAAATGCGAACGCGGCACTGGTGCTAATAGCGCGGCGACGAACAGCGGCGGTGCCCATAGATGATTCTCGTTCGGGGCAGCCGCGCTAAGTCCCAGCAGGGCGAGCGTTCTTACGCGTCCACGAGTTCGCGGTAAACCGCCAGAACGATTTTTGGTTCTAAATTTACTGGAAACGAACGCGGCTCTAGTGGCCGCCGCGTCGAACTACGATAAAGCCGAGATCGCCATCTCGCGCCGTCTGTTCGGGGACATCTTACGGCTGATCGCCACGCTCCGCGCGCCCTCGAAAAGGACGGTCAAATGGAAGATATCCGCTTAGCATGTATCGCCCCGACGGGTGTCGTTTTCGGCAAAACGCCGCCACTCGGTGTCGTCTGGTTCGTCACCCGCCTCCTCGCGCATCTCAGCATGGGCTTTCGCTTTAAGCTGATTCGGAGGCGGCTCGACGTACCAGCTGACGGACTTTCCAGAACCTAGTTCGAAGTCCGCATCACGAAGTGCCCGCGCTTCTTTGAACCCATAGAAGAAGCGCGGAAAAAACAAAATGCCCGCAATAGCAGTCGCGGCCATCAAGATAGGAGACCAATGGGATACACTGCCGGCGACAATCGCGCAAACCAGCGCAGATGCGAAACCGAAGAACGTCGAGTGCTCGCGTAACATCGTCGAGTTGATTCTAGGAATACCAATTAAAGCCGGATTCGCCGGATGATTTGCTAGGCTCTTCGCTTTCGCTCGGCTCGGCGAAAGACCGGATACACGATCGGCATCATGAGCGAGTTATAGAAAAACTTGAGCGCACTCGTCCGGAAACCGGGCGGCAGACGTCCCTCGTCTGCATCGATAATTGGGAAAGATTTCAGCTGCCTTTCCATCTTGGTGCTAAACTCGAGCCGCTCGGCGGCGCTGCGGCTGGTGTTGGCAAGGGCCCGGCGTATGCCGGCTTCATCGTCGGCCTCGCTGCAGATGTCCGCGGAAAACTCCGCGTCGCTCATCCCGAGAAAACGTAGTACGCTGCCGTCCATGAAGTCGTTATCACCATAGAGATATCCGTTCATCAAATCGTTTCCCGATTCGCGGCTCTGCTGCGCGCGGCGGGCCTTTTGCGCCATGCGCTTCACCCAGACCATTCCGTCGACCCTCTCCGACCCCGAGCACGGTATCCACGACATGGGTTTTTCTCCTTCGTTCATTTTAGCCCGGATTCACTTGACGATTTGACGAAAATACATCTAAGCCGGGATTCCCCATATGGCCGTCCTTTTCGAGCCGACGGCGGGCAACTCCGTCGATTTTCTGGGCGTTTGGCAAGCCAAGTTGTCAGTTCGGCCCGAGTTGAAGCCTGCGTCGGGCCACGTAGCGCCAAAAGCTTCGCAGCGCGGTCATAGGGACACAC
>JBAPZS010000428.1:0-3587 GCA_049285355.1 Candidatus Cybelea sp.
GTTCCAGCGCGTCGCCGTGGGCGGCGCGCTCGGTCCCGCCGGAGCGCGCTCCGTGCCAAGCGATTTCGAAACCGGCCTGCTGCAATTCGAGCACCCATGCGAGGTACGCCGGATTCTGCAGGCTGTCGCCTCGAAACGGATCGTCCGGCGGCGACTCGAGCGCCCAGACGGTCTTCGTCGTACGCAGCCCATAGCGAATGAGTGCGTCGTAGAAGGGCTTGACCGCCTGGAGATAGGCCCGGTCCGTATCGTCCATGATCGTGAAGGCGAACTTCTTGCCGCCCGGCCAGCGACTCATATTCCGGTCGAAAAGACGCCGAAAATAACGTGCATGTCGAACGGCTCGAGATCGATCTCCAGGAGCCGCTTGCGCGCGACGACGTCATACAGCGCGATATGGGTCGGCTTCTCCTCGCCTTTGATAAGGCGCTTGACCCACCGGACGTTCTCTTTAAAGCGCGTCTCTCGAATCCGCGTGAACCCTACCCAGAGGTGGCGCTCGTCCAGCCTCGCTAAGCCTCGGCACCAGCCCAGGTTCGCCTTGCCGGGATTGTCGATCTCGTTGAGATTGACGACCCCTTCCGTCTGGAGCGTCTCGGCATCGACGATGACGACGGTCCCGGTCACGGTCGTAAAATAGATTTTCCCCTCGTGCATCTCGCCGTCGTGGCAATAGAACCCCACGTCAATTCGCCGTCCCGCCTTGGTGAGGGAGACTGCGTCCTGTTGCATGCATCGCGTGACCCAGAGCTCGTCGCCGATGAAGAACGTGAAGTTCGGATGAGACGCGTGCGGCTTCGTCGTTAGCACCTTACGGTAATCGACGTCGCGAGAAAAGCGGATCCACGGGCTCTCGCCGAGGACGCCCCACTCCCGCACGACGTCGCCGTCGAGCGTCGTTTCCACGACCATGTCGAGGCCCGTGTTCGTAACGATCAGGTTGCCATCTTTGGACGGCCGTACGTGGTGAATGTCGTTGAAGCACGGTAGGGAGACGCGAGAGAGCAAGGCAAACTCGGGTACGCTAAAGACGAGCGCCTCGGTTCTCGTGCACGTGTACAGGCGACCGTCCTGTAGGACGCCGCCCTCAAATGTGATGGACGAGTCCTGAGCGCAGGCCTCGTCGGGAGTTACGTAATCGAGGCATCGCTCGATCAGCCCGCGCTCGGGATCGGCCCGAAGGATTAAGCCCCTTTCGAAGACGACCCATTCCTCCCGGGCTCGGAGCCCAAGCGGCTTCTGCTTGCCCCCGGTGATATAGATCCCGTTGCGCGTCGCTAACGGCAGATGAGCGGCCAACGGAGTCGCTTTGAGAATGTGCCGTTCTCCTATTGTGATGAGGCCGGCCTATTTCGCCGCAGCGTGACTAATCCCCGTAGCCAGCCAATAGCGAAAGCGAAGTGCATCGTCGCAATTGCAAACGGTTCGAGCAACGCAATCGAAAGGCGCTTCGACCGCCGCATCCCGTCCAAAGCCCCCAGTGCGAGTACGCAGAGATACATGGCGGGGAGCACGGCCGCCCACGCGACGGCACCGATAGCGAATAGAATCGCCGAGCATCCCAGCCCGATCAGCAAAGCGGGCGGCACGTACACCCTCCACGGCACCGAGCCGGGATGTTGGACCTCCGTCCAGCGCCTGTAGTAACCGTAGCGCAGATACTGCCTCGCCAGCGCCACTAGGGACGACCGCACGAAGTAGGTGAACTCGATGCTCGGCGAGAGCAAGACTCGATAACCGGCAGCGCGCAGTCGGTAATTCAACTCGCAATCCTCGTTCGCGATGTTGGTCTCATTGTAATAGCCTACTTCTTCAAATAGCCGGCGATCGATAAACGTTCCCATGACGGAGTCGCACCACTGCTCGCGCTTTGCGTGGCGATACTTGGAATCGCCGACTCCGAGCGGGGAAGACATGGCGAACGCAATCGCCTCTCCCATGGCGCCCTGGCCCCGATGATCGATCACGCCGCCGACGTTTGCAGCCCCCGTGCGCGCGCGGGCGTCCATGCATGCGGCGAGGTAGGTTTTCGAAAACCTTGCATGCGCGTGGATGATGCAGATAATCGATCCCTTCGCCTCTCGAATGCCGAGATTGTATCCGAACACTTGATGGCGCTTCGAATTCTCGAGAAGGCGCACGTTCGCTTTCGCCGCGTATGCCGCCACGATCGCGTGGGTTTTGTCGGTGCTGCCGCCGTCTACGACCAAGATCTCGACGTCGGCATCGAGCCCCTCCTGAGCGAGCATGTCGTCGAGCACGGGACCGATATGCCGCTCCTCGTTGAGAGCGGGCACGATCACGGAAATCAGCGGTCTATCGCTCGCAACCGCGGACGAGCCGGCAGTACTCAAAACGACAAGTATTTCTGGAACGACCAGCCTTTAGGTCCAACGCTGAAACAAGACTTCGACGCCCGTCTTGAACGCGATGAAGACGTCTAGGACCAGCGAATAATTCTCGATGTAGAACAGGTCGAGTTCGAGCCTCTCGCCGATCTGCTCGATTCCCGGGCTTCTTCGCATGTGCACGTGTGCCCAACCCGTGATACCGGGGCGAACCAAGTGACGCTCGTCGTAGCGCGGGTACTCCGTACGAAAGCGCTCCACGAAGATCGGCCGCTCCGGGCGCGGACCGACGATCGACATGTCGCCGAGCAACACGTTGATGAACTGCGGCAGCTCGTCTATGCTGGTCTTTCGTAAAAGAGCTCCGACTTTTGTCGCTCGCGTATCCTTTGTCGGGTCACCGACCGCCCACACGGGCCCGCACTGCGCCTCCGCCTCGCGCGCCATGGATCGCAGCTTCAGAATCTCGAACGGCTTGCCGTCGCGACCGACCCTAATCTGGCGAAATATGACCGGCCGGCCCGACTCGATCAGAATCGCAAGCATACCCAGCACCATGGCCGGCCACGTGAGGAGCAAGCCGACCGTCGCCGCGGCAACGTCGAAGATCCGCTTGAACAGCATGTTGATCGGCGTGCACGCGGGTAGACGCCGTGCGACGAGGCGCGGCTGGCGATGAGAGACGAGAAAATCAAGGCCATGCAGCTGCGGGGGCAGGCCTGCCGGAACAAAGCCGACATCGATGTGATCGCGAGCGGCGCGCTCGACCATGAGTCCCGGCGGCATCGCCGGCATTCCGGCAAACACGATCTCATCGCAGCCTTCGCGCGCGAGCTGCTCGTACCACGGCGCGCAGCCTGCAACGACGTCCGCTATGGCTTGTTCGGTACTATCCACCTGAACGAGCCTCACGTCGTTCGCATTACCGCTCTCCGTCGCCGCAGCGAGAGTCTCCAAATCTGCAGCGGCAGCGACGAGTGCTACCCTCCGTTTATACGCGGCGGCGTTGGTTCCGTACGCGGAATGAATGATGGAGCGGCTGATTCCGACGAGAACCGCGGACAGGACGAACGAAATCAACAGCACGAGGCGCGAGCTCGAGATCTCCGGAGCTACGGTAAAGATGATGAGCAGCGGCGCGACGCCGATCGCCAATCCCAGGATGACGTGGTACCACTGGTCCCGATTATCGAGCGCGTAAGAGATACGGTACAGCCCGATGACCCTGAACGTCCACAC
>JBAPZS010000429.1:0-3199 GCA_049285355.1 Candidatus Cybelea sp.
ACTTACTCCAGAGCGCGACGATCGGCACTTCATGCGATTGGTATCGGACTAATTGCAGTCGGCGTCCTCATTGCGATGCTTCTTGCAACGGTACCGATCAATGCACTCCTCCACGCCAGTTTTGGCAGCGAGAATTGGCCGCTCTCGGTGCAATTTTGTGCGGATTGGATGGATGCGGGTATCTTCGGCGCGGTCCTCGCACTACTCGTTCGCAACGGCGGCGTGCGACTTGCGTTTTGGACGGCGTCGCTTTTGGTTCTTGCCTTCGCCGTCCCTGCGTTACTTGGTTTCCCATCGTCTCAAGCTCCGCTTTGGGCGTGGATTTTGTTGGGTGGTACCGTTCCAGCAATGTGTGCCGGCGCGGCCTTCTACCAAGTGGGCATTAGACACCGCATCGCGTCGCGTATAATGCGTCCCCCTGGTACAAAGAAGCTTACGTGAATTTTTCAAAGCGCCAAGCTAAGAGTGCCGTCCTCACGGGTCTTGCACTGGCGTTACCGACGTTGCTGGGTGTTTCGCCGGCGCCGCCCTCGGCAGAGGCGCTTTACGCGCACGCCGTCGAGCAAATGCGGCGTCACATCGAACCAGCATTTGCCACCTACGATACCTCCATTACGGGACTCAATTGCAGCATTGAAGGCGTTGACCTCGACTGTACGCTCGGCAGAAGCACCGCAAAATCTGAAGCACCGTTTTTGGTCGACGTTCGTGAGAGTGATGGGCGCTTAGCGCTACATCAAGAGAGTGCGTCGGTCGTGATTGCCGATTCGACCTTCCTCAACGCTACGTGGCCTGCTATCGATACGATTCTTCGGCACGGGTTCATTGGTACGGGGAAGGCGCCGTCGCCAACCCCGCTGCCTGTGCAGCCGCCCTCGGCGCTGCCCGTGATCGCCGTCGTTTCCGCGCTTTCGGTAGCAGGTTACAACGTCTATTATGCCGGCCCCGCGACGTGTTCGAACGGGAACGCCGGCCGTGCCGTTCGCTTGGTGGCGCGCAACGATCCGCTGCGATACCCGCTGACCGGGGCGACGGTCGATTTGACCAGCGGCGATCTATGCGCTCTGCGTTTTGACGCCAAGGTACGGGCCGCGGCCGGATTGATCGGAGCGACGGGCAGCGTGCAACTCGACCTTGAGAACCTCGCCGGCTACGAAGTCGTCACCAACGAACGCTTCGATATCGACTTGCGCGCCATCGGCATAGCCGTCAAACACCTCCGCATCGAGGTCGCGTACTCCGATTTTGCTTTTCCCAAGACCATTGATCCCGAAATCTTCGCGACGCCGTCACCACCGCACGCCCGTTCCTAAGCTATACCGATGATGGGTCTTGATTTTTCAGACTAGGAACAATAGTAGCCCCAACAGAAATCGAACCCGCGTCCTTTGACCCTTCGACAAGCTCAGGGCGGGCTGAGCTCAGGATGACATGGGTCCGGCTGCTGCCGGCTAGCTAGCTAGCTAGCGCTGGCTTTTTCAGCTTGTCTTGTTAAGTTCTGTTGACGCGTCAACGCCCACTGTGGCACAATACAATTTGCGGGCTCAAACCCAGCGTTTTTCGTACAACGCGCCTTTGAGGAACGATGCTGCTCTACGTTTTAAACACGTCGGTATTTGGTGTTGGTCTACCGTCTCAGATAGGCGCTTGCTAGCAGTGGAGACCGGGCGCATCGTCATACGACAGCCTCAAGTACGGTCAATTCCCCGGCGTATTTCGATGTGCGCGGCCCGCACGCCAAGCCGGATCGCAGTAGTCGACGAGCACGGTCAGCTCACGTACGAGGAGCTCGAGCACGAATCGAGCCGGCTCGCGGCGCGACTACAAGAAGCCGGCGCGGGTCCGGAACGATGCGTTGGGATTTTTCTTCCGCGCTCGAGGGGATTTGTCGTTGCGGCACTGGCTGTGTTAAGAAGTGGTGCTGCGTACGTACCGGTGGACCCTTCGACGCCTTCCGATCGCGTCTCGTTTATTCTTGCCGATGCCGGCGTGCTCGCAGTCGTTTCCGAGCCGCGTGTCGCTCGAGACCTGCCGGGCGGCTCGTGGCCGGTAATTGAGACTGAAAGCGCCGGTTCGAAACTTGCCACGCCGCTCCTCGACATTGAAGAGAATCGGGATACCCTTGCCTACATCGTCTACACGTCCGGCTCAACGGGGCAACCGAAAGGCGTAGAAATAACGCGTGCGAACCTTCGCAATCTCGTTGAGTGGCATCAGTCCGCCTTTGCGGTGACTGCAACGGACCGCGCGAGCCAACTTGCCGGTCTTGGATTCGACGCCGCAGGCTGGGAAATCTGGCCCTATCTCACTGCCGGCGCGAGCCTGCATATCGCCGACGAAACAACGCGGCGTTCGCCCCCAATGCTTCGTGACTGGATCGTCGCGAAAAAGATCACCATCGGTTTTGTCCCAACCTTCTTAGCCGAACAATTGTTTGACGCCGATTGGCCCGACGAAACCGTTCTTCGCCTGTTACTGACCGGCGGCGATCGACTGGAACGTAGGCCCCTCGCCGGGTTGCCATTTACCGTGGTAAACAATTACGGGCCAACCGAGTGCACCGTGGTCGCCACGTCGGGGCCGGTCTTCCCCGAAGAAGGCAACGCGGGGCTGCCATCCATTGGGCGACCAATTACGAATGCGACGGCGCTAATTCTCAACGACGCGTTGCGACCTGTGACACCGGGCGAGGCCGGCGAGCTCTGTATCGGCGGCGCATTGGTCGGGCGAGGATACCGCAACCTGCCCGAGCTCAATGCGAGCCGGTTCGTCACGTACATAGCTGCGCCTGGAGAACCTTTGCGCATCTATCGAACCGGCGACCGCGTCAGAACGCTTGGAAATGGAGAGATAGAATTTCTCGGCCGTTTCGACGATCAAGTGAAGATTCGGGGATACCGAGTCGAGCTCGGTGAGATCGTCGCGTGCCTCAACCGGTACCCCAGCGTCGAATCCAGCGCGGTTATCGTGAGCGATGCCTACGCCGGCGGTCCCGCGCTCGTCGCCTACGTCGTTCCTTCCGCCGGCGCTCGCCTAACCGAGTCTGAGTTGCGCGCCTACCTCGCAACGAAACTGCCGGACTACATGATCCCAACATGCTTTGCTTTGATGAGCGCGTTGCCGGTTACCACCAATGGAAAACTCGACAAATCGGCTTTGCCGGCCCCGGGCGCGGACAATCATTTGCCGGCAGCGACGA
>JBAPZS010000430.1:0-4348 GCA_049285355.1 Candidatus Cybelea sp.
CCAGGTCGGCAAGGAAGGGGGCGGCCGCACCGAGCAGGCCGACCATGATGGGCAGCTTGCCCGCGTAATCTTGCGAGAGAGCCGACCCAATTTCGGCGACGCGTCCGGCGATGGATTTGGAATCGAAGAGCGGCTCGCCGATCATGAAGCCCGCTTCATCGAGCGCGAGAAGATGCGTTCGACATCGCGGCGAGTGAAGAGCTTGACGTTGAGGTGAGGATGATGCGAGCGCAGAAGGCGCACCTTGCGATTCTTGCGCGTGTTGCGGGCCGGTTTCGCGACGGTCAGCTCGACGTACAAATCGTACTCCGGCAGATAGAAGTCCGGAGTAAAGAACTCGACGGGGCGACCGAGCGGGTTCCAGGCGATCGGAAAGCTGCGAGGCTCGTATTCCCAGGCGACCCGGTAGAAGTCGAAGATTCGCGCAAGTTCGGCTTCACTCGCATGTGCGAACGGAACCCGGGACATAGCCACGGGCTGTTATCTACGACAAACTCGACCCGCTATCCCGCCGGGAGACCCCGGTCCCGCGTTTTCGGCTCGAGGCTACTGCCTTTGCGACGTCCCCGTGCCCATGAGGGTCCACGTCGCGCCCGCATCGGTCGAATATTCCGTACGCCAATGATAGAGGTTAGGCGTCTCCCAAACGTTGAGCGTCCGGATCGTGACACGCTTGCCCCCATCGGTGAACGAGTCCGTGTACGTTATGGTGTTCCCTTGGACCTCGATGGGCACGCTGTTCACCTGGCTCGATCGGAGGTTAAAAAAATGATACGCGTTCGCCGCCGCGTCGAAGGTATATATAGCGAGGTCGTGATCGATCTTTGCGCCATTCGAGACGCTTTGTTGGCAGATCATGAAGAGACGCTCGCTCGACCAGGCGCAGCTCGTCGTTGCGCTGACCGAGGCGGCCTTGCTGTACGGAGTGTCGACGAGGACTCCCGGACTCGTCCACGTTCCCGCAAAACGGTCGAGCTGATCGAGGCCCGCTGCAACGGCGACCAGCGGCAGCACCATGGCTGCGCCCATAAACACCAAGGCGGCGAGCCGTGCGAAGTACTTCATGATACCTCCAACTCGGAGCGTGCCGTCTCAGCTTAGCAGGTCCGCTACAAGGACGCGATGGGGCTATCCCGCCGGCAGACGGAGAACGAAACGAGCCCCGCCAAGCGACGAGCGTTCAGCACGCACGTCGCCGCCGGCACGTTCGGCAATCGCCCTTACGACGGCGAGCCCAATGCCGCTTCCGCCTTGGGCGGCCGCTCGACCGCGAACGCCGACCGCGAAGACCGCTTGCCGAGCACTGCTTTCGATCCCAGCTCCATCATCCTCGACCAGAGTCTCAATGCGGGCCCTCACACGGCGACACGAAATCTCGACGGTCCCGCCTTCACAACCGTGCTTCACCGCGTTCTCAAGAAGATTCGCAAGCGCGTGAACGCATAGGTCACCATCGATGCGTGCGATGGCCCGTTCCGGTAACCGGGTTCGAATGCGTACGTCGCGCGGCCGCGCGAGCGGCTCGATCATCTCGACCGTGTTTCGAATCTGTTCGACTACGTCGCATCGCGAAGCGCTCTTTGAAGCCGCGGGACCTTCGGGTGAGCGGTCGAGCATGCCGTCGATGAGCCGGCCGAGGCGCAGCGTCTCGCGCAGGGCCGTTTCGAGGAAACGCCGCGCCGTCGGAGGGTCGATCTCACCGTCGAGCAGCGTCTCGATGTAGCCCCGTATCGAGGTTAACGGCGTGCGCAGTTCGTGCCCAAGCGCCGGAAGCACCGCGCGTTCGCCGATAGCATTCGCAAGCTCATCGAGATCCAGCACGACTGCCACTCCGCTATGGTCGCAGAAACTTGTAACCGAATCCGTGGACGGTCCGCAGCATCGAGGGGAGTTTCCATGCCTCTTCGAGCTTCACACGCAACCGATGAACGTGGACGTCAATCGTCCGTTCGTCGCCGTTGAAGTCGAAGCCCCAAACGCGTTGCAGCAGCCAGTCTCGCGAGAGCGCCACGCCGGGATTGCCGGCAAACTCCATCAGGAGCGCGAACTCGCGCGGCTTGAGTCTCACGTCGGTGCCGTCTACCCGTGCCTCCCGAGCGGCGGGATCGATCTCGAGCCGGCCAAAGCACATGAGCCGGCCGGTTTGCACGACCGGGTGCCCGGTGCGGCGCAGAATCGCCTTAACCCGCACCACGAGCTCGCGTGGCGAGAATGGCTTGCAGAGGTAGTCGTCCGCACCGAGTTCGAAGCCCACGACGCGATCGAGCTCGTCGGTGCGTGCGGTCACCATCACGATCGGCAGCATACGCTCCTCGCGTCGAAGCGTTCGCGCGACGTCGTAGCCGTTGACGCCGGGAAGCCCCACGTCGAGCACCAAGAGATCCGCCGCACTGCGCGCGTGTCGCAGCGCGGCATTGCCGTCGGAGACGCCGACGATCGTAAATCCCTCTCGCTCGAGATGATGCGTCAGCAGCTCGCGGATGGCTCGGTCGTCGTCGGCAAGAACGATGGTTTGCGTCGGCATGCTCCAACGGGTGCCCGGCACGCGAACCGAATGGGACCCTAGGGAACCTCGAGCCCGCTCAGCGGACCAAAGCGCGCCGCGTGATCGCGTAGGATGCGGTAGATCGTTGCGGCAGGAAAGCCCAGCCGCTCGAGGCGCCGCGCCGCGTACGCGTACGCGAGGTCCGGCTTGCGGCTGAGAATCCGCTCGAAAGCGCCCTCGCACCGCGCTGCCTCGTCGAACTCCAGAGAAGCGACCGCATCGGCTGCGGCCGCGCCGTCGATGCCTTTGCGAACCAGTTCGCCGACGAGGCGGCCGTCGCCGATCGCCTTGCGTTTTCGCTCGACGTACAAAACTGCGTAGAGCCGGTCGTCAACGAACCCCTCGCGCTTACAGCGCTCGACGGTTTCGCGAATGTCGTCGGCCGCAAAGCCTTTGCGTTCGAGGCGCTGCCAAAGCTGCGCTTCAGTCAGCCGCTGCCGCGCCAGCATCCCCAGCGCGGCGGCGTACGCCGGGCTGCTCATAGCGACTCAGAAGCATGAGGCGTGGGAGCGCCACCGCGAGGACGTTCGTCGCGCCGCATCCATGCTGCGCTCCTACTCGCGCGCTTTTCGGGCTTTCGCCCTCCATGGCTCGCCCGAAAAGTCACGACGCCTCGCTTGCGGTGCTCCCAACGCCTCATGCTCAACCGATCATCTCCCCGCTTAGCCTTCCTGAGCCAGTCGAAGGGCTACTCGACGGCGACTACTGCGGGGGCCTTACCATTCGTCGAAGCGACCTTGCCGAGTTCCTCGCGGATCTTGCCCTCGATCTCGGCGGCGAGCTCCACGTTCTCCTCGAGGAACGCCTTGGCGTTTTCGCGCCCCTGACCGATCCGCTGCTCACCATAGGTATACCAAGATCCACTCTTTCCAACGATGTTCTGATCGAGCGCGACGTCGAGGACGGAGCCCATCTTCGAGATCCCGTGACCGTAGGTTATGTCGAACTCGGCCTGCCGGAACGGCGGAGCAACCTTATTCTTGACCACCTTGACGCGCGTGCGCGTGCCCACGACGTCTTGGCCGATTTTGATCGTCTCGAGCTTGCGGACGTCGAGGCGTATGGAGGCGTAGAACTTCAACGCGCGGCCACCCGAGGTCGTTTCGGGATTGCCGAACATGACGCCGACCTTTTCGCGCAGCTGGTTGATGAAGATCATGATCGTCTTGCTGCGAGAGATGGCTGCGGTGAGCTTGCGCAATGCCTGGGACATTAAACGGGCCTGGAGTCCCACATGCGCGTCGCCCATGTCGCCCTCCAGCTCCGCACGGGTTACGAGCGCCGCAACCGAGTCGACCACGACGACGTCGACGGCATTGCTTCGTGTCAGCATCTCCGCAATCTCGAGCGCCTGCTCGCCGGTGTCCGGCTGCGAAACCAGCAGGTTATCGAGATCGACTCCGAGCGCGGCGGCGTAGTTCGGATCCAGCGCGTGCTCGACGTCGATGAAGGCGGCCGTACCGCCCGTCTTTTGCGCTTCGGCGATGGCATGCAGTGCGAGCGTCGTCTTGCCGCTCGACTCGGGGCCGTATATCTCGACGATACGCCCGCGGGGCAGACCCCCGATGCCCAGCGCTAAATCGAGCGCGATCGATCCCGTCGGTATGACCTCGAAGGCCATGCGCTCCTGGAAATCGCCCATCCGCATGATCGAGCCTTTGCCGAACTGCCGCTCGATCTGAGTGAGCGCGTTGGCGAGAGCAAGTTGTCGTTCGTCTTCTGCAGCCATTGTGGTTCCTTTCTCTTGCGGTTCAACCGCCCTGTTTATCACGCTCTCACGGTGGAGTGCCAAGGGTATGGCAT
>JBAPZS010000431.1:0-6424 GCA_049285355.1 Candidatus Cybelea sp.
ACGTTGGCAACCAATATGCCGGCAGCGCCCGCCGTAGCCTCCGTCCAAGAGGCCGGCGACTCCAGGTCCCGCGGCGACGCCGCGCCGGCACCGAGGCCTTCACCGGTTGAGCGCGCGGTTGCGAGCACCGACGCGCGTCAAGCCGGCGGATATCTTCCGTTCGGCGCCGAGGTGCCGACCCCGGTCCTCGATCCGGGAGTGCGCAAGCAGCTCGACGCGCTCGGTACACACGTTACCCTGATCGTTACCGTCGGCGACGACGGGCGAACGGCCAACGTAATCTTCGATCCGCCTCTCGATCCCCAAATCGAGAGTCGCATTCGCGCGCTGCTTTCGGATGCCAGTTGGGATCCCGCGGTCTGCGGCGGCGGCGTCTCCTGCGAAGCCCAAGCGACGATCAAGCTCTAGCACCGTGTAGGGCTGCGGCGAGTGCACAGGCTCTTATTTGTCGTAACCCTGACGGCCGCGCTGCTCTCCTCACCCGGGGTTGCGATCGCCGTGCTGACGTCGAACCAGCTCGTCTACGCCTTCACCTACAGCTCGGTTCAGGATGTCTACGCTCGTGACTCGCAAAACCCGGCCGAAGCCATCGACCCGGGCGACCGTAACGGGAGCGGAACGAGCCACTATCACGCGTCGCTGACCGATAAGGGTACGATGACCGTTCGCATCGAGCGCCAGCAGAGCGACGGCGGTCTGATCGTCGCCATCAGCGAGCAGGGCCAGCAGCGCCGGACGCCGCCGGCCACGTGCGTCGTCTACGGCAACACACGAGCGATCTGCGATCCAAACATGACGGTCTATCCCGAAGCGTACGCGCTGCTGCGTTTTCTCGGGACGAACTTCGTCGATCCAAACCAGCTCGATACGAATCGCCATTGGGTAGTCCCGCAGCCCTCTCGCAGTCTCGATATAACGGCGGACTACACCATCAACGGCATCTCGAACGGCATCATGCAGATCTCCGAGAACCGTCAACTTCGTCCCACCGGCGCCGGAAGTCAAACCACCGACGTGCAAACGAACATTGCCTACGACTACAGCCGATCGGTCCCGACGAGCGTCGATGAGTACGTAACGCAGCGCCTCGACAACGGCGTGACCGGCACGACCAGGACCGTATACCAGACGACGCTCACCCTCGTCGACTCAACCGCCGCGGCTACACCCTAAGTTTTCGAACGCCCAATACGTCCCTAGAGGATGGATTTACCGAGCGCGGAGCAGATGAGACCGACGGCAAGCGACGCCGTTTGATTGCGGTCGTCGAAAATCGGGTTAATCTCCACCATCTCGATCGAGCCGAGCCGGCCGCTATCGTGGAGCATCTCCATCACGAGGTGCGCCTCGCGATAGCTCAGTCCGCCTTTCACCGGCGTTCCCGTGCCGGGCGCCTCGCTCGGATCGATCGCGTCCATATCGAACGAGACGTGAATCGGGCCGTTATCGGCCCCCGCGATCGCGCGCGCTTCCTCCATCACGCGAACCATGCCGAGCTTGTCGACGTCGCTCATCGAAAACGCCTTGACGCCGAACTCGCGCAGGAGGCGCTTCTCGCCGGGATCGACGTCGCGCAGACCGATCTGCACCGTGCGCTCGGGTGCAACGAAGCCGTTGCGCAGCGCGAAATAGAGCGGCATGCCGTGCACGTTGCCGGTCGCCGAGCTATCGGGAGTGTTGATGTCGGCATGGGCATCGACCCAAACGAGTCCGGGCGACATTCCGCGCGCGCGCGTCAAGCCTTCGAGCGTTCCCATCGCGATCGAGTGATCGCCGCCAAGCACGATGGGCATGCCGCCGTCCGCAACGGCGCGCTCCACGATGCTTGCCAAGTCTCCGCAGACCTGCGCGATCACGTCGTAGAACTTTGCCGAGGCGTCTTGCGAGTCGGCCGACTCGCAGATCGGAACGGTGAGGTTTCCGTGATCGATGATCTCCGGGATTCCGAGCGCTGCGAGCCGCTCGTGGAGTTTCGCGTAGCGAATCGCCGAGGGGCCCATATCGACGCCGCGACGGCTCGCGCCGAGGTCCATGGGGACTCCGACGATATCCACGCGCCGTACGGGTGAAAGGATCGCGCTCACGCGGTTGGTTTCACCGCGACCCCACGCAAGCCCCGTAATACCGGTGCGACCCGGAAGGAACCGCAGCACGCCAATCAAACGGAAGGTTATGGTGCGTGCGGCCGCCCTTTGCGCGTTGGTCTTCTTCAGCGCAATCGCCACCGCACCGGCGCGCGCCTACCTCCCGCCGCCGCTCGCTCGTTTCAATCACGACGCGCGCAGCCTCGCTCGAAATATGCCGGCCGCGATCGCGCTAGACGTGCGTGATCTCAACAGCGGATACGATGCCGGCTTCAATGCCCGCAAGAGCATGCCCGCCGCATCAACGATCAAGCTTCCCGTCATGGTCGCGGTCTTCGAGGCGCTCGAAGCCGGGCGCTTCGATTTAAATCATCACGTGACGCTCTTGTCGCAAGATAAAGACTTTGGTTCCGGCGATCTCTGCGATGCCCCCGGCGGAACGACCTATTCCGTCTCCGAGCTACTCGATAAGATGATCGATATCAGCGACAACACGGCGACCAATATGCTGATCCGGCTGGTCGGGCGCCGCACGATCAACCTTGACATGCGGGATCTCGGTCTCGCGACTACTCGTTTGCGCAGCGACGTGCGCACCGATGCGTGGTCGGTTCGCACGTCGCTGCGAACGTCGCCGGCCGACCTCGTCCTGCTTCTCTCGCTGATGGCAAAAGGCGAGCTGGTGGATCGATGGTCTTCGAACGAGATGATCGCCATACTCGAAGCCGATCAGTACAACACGTTGCTGCCGGAGCCGCTCCCGTCCGATATCCCGATCGCCCACAAGACCGGCTCGTTCTTCGACACGCTCAACGACGCGGGCATCGTCTACGCGAGCAATTCGCCGTACGTGATCGTCGTCATGACGACGGCCTTACCGTCGCAGGGTCTCGGCCGAGAGTTCATCCACCGGATCTCGCGGCTGGCGTACTCGGACGAGCTGCACTTCGCGCGCTGGCGCCAAACGCATTCGACCAGTAGCCTGTCGCCGGACGTGCCGTACTGGACCGACTCGTCGGAGCCGATAACGGCTCCCCCGCCTAGACCTTGACGCGGGCCGACGCGTACGTCGGCGTCAGCCACTCGAGGTAGCGAGGCTCCTTCCCGACGACCGCGCGGTTGTAGAGGTTGCTTAAAAGTTTGGTAATCGGTCCCATCGTGCCGGCGCCGACCCGCCGCCGATCGATCGAAGCGACGTAGGCGATCCCGGCAGCCGTTCCAGTAAAGAAAACCTCATCGGCCGAGTAGAGCTCGCCGCGATCGATCGAACGCTCGACGACCTCTAAGCCGAGCTCGTGGCGCGCCATCTCCATTATGGCCCGACGCGTGACGCCTTCGAGCACGTTCTGTGATGGATCCGGCGTGTAGAGCACGCCGCGTCGCACGAGAAAGATGTTCTCGGCGGAGCCTTCGGCGACGTGACCGTCGTGCGACAGGAGGATGGCCTCGTCATACCCGTTCCCTACGGCCTCGCTCTTGGCGAGCGCGGAGTTCACGTAGAGTCCCGTGATCTTGGCGCGGGGCGGCGCCATCGTATCGTCGGCTCGCCGCCACGAACTGACGCAGACGTCGAGACCGCGGCTGGAGTCGAGATACTGCGTAAACGGAATCGGAACGATGGCAAAGGCGTCGGGCACGCCGTGCAGCCGCACGCCGACGTCTTCGGCCGCCTTATACGCAAAGGGTCGAATGTAGACGTCGGTCTTATAATCGTTGCGCAAGCAGAGCTCGACGGTGATCTCGACCAGCTCGTCGATGCTCCTGGGAAGGCTCATCGTCAGAATCTTGGTCGAGGTCTCGAGGCGCTCGTAATGGTCGCGCACGAGGACGAGAAAGAGCTCGCGCTCCTCCGGCACCCAGTAGCCGCGAATACCCTCGAAGCAACCGGTGCCGTATTGGAGGCCGTGCGTCAGCAGCCCGACCTTGGCGTCGCCGTAGCGCGCGAAGCCGCCCTCGGCGTAGACGGTAATTTCCGACAGATCCATCTTAGATTATTCGCTTCGCCGGGTGGTGGGACTTGTCCGCCACCGCGCGAATTCTACGAACCGATGAGCAAAGACTACGTTCGGTTGACGCATCCGCTCGTACGCGACGGCGGAAGCCTTCGTCGCGCGACCTGGGACGAGGCACTCGAGCGTGCCGCGTCCGCCTTGCGCGACGCGCGCGAGCGAGGAGCCACGCGCACGTATGGGATGTTCAGCTGCTCGAAGGCCACCAACGAGATGAACTACATCGCCCAGAAGTTCGCTCGTTCGGTCATCGGCAGCAACAACATCGACAGCTGCAACCGAACTTGACACGCTCCTAGCGTCGTCGGTCTGACGGCGGTCTTCGGAGCAGGCGGCGGTACGAGCTCGTACGAGGAAATCGAGCGTACCGACGTGATCGTCTTGTGGGGGTCGAATGCGCGCGAGACGCACCCGATCTTCTTTCACCACGTCTTGCGCGGCATTCGCAACGGAGCCAAACTCTACGTCGTCGATCCGCGGCAAACCTCAAGCGCCCGCTGGGCGGATGGCTGGCTGAGCCTCGACGTGGGCTCCGACATCGCGCTGGCTAACGCCGTGGGTCGCGAGATCTTGGCGGCCGGATTGGAGAACCGCGAGTTCATCGCCCGCGCGACGAGCGGCTTCAACGAGTATCGCGCAAGCGTCGAACCGTACACGCTCGAGTACGCCGAGCGAACGACGCTCGTGCCGGCCGGACTGGTTCGCGAGTTCGCGCACACCTTCGCCCGCGCACCACACGCTGAGCTCTGTTGGACGCTCGGCATTACCGAACATCACAACGCCGTCGACAACGTTCGAGGGCTCATCAATCTCGCGCTGCTCTGCGGTCACGTCGGCCGGTACGCAAGCGGGCTCAATCCGCTACGCGGCCAAAACAACGTACAGGGCGGCGGCGACATGGGCGCGATTCCCAATAAGTTTCCGGGCGGACAAGACGTCGAAGATCCGGCGAGCACCGCGAAGTTCGAGCGCGCGTGGAACGCCGAGCTGCCGCACAAACGCGGCTGGCATTTGAGCGACATGTTTTCGGCAATCGACCGGAGCGAGCTCGACACGCTGTACGTCGTCGGCGAAAATCCGGCGCAATCCGAAGCCGATCAGCAGCACGCGATGAAGCTGCTGCGCAGCCTCAAGCATCTGATCGTTCAGGATATCTTCTTGACGAAGACCGGCGAGCTGGCGGAGGTCGTCTTCCCCGCCTCGGCGAGCTGGTGCGAATCGGAGGGGACGGTCACCAGCAGCGAGCGCCGCGTGCAGCGCTGCCGTAAAGCGCTCGATCCACCCGGCGAGGCGCGCGACGATATCACGATTTTCTGCGAGCTGGCGCGTCGTCTCGGCCACGACTGGCCCGACTATACGGCCGAAGAAGCGTGGAACGAGTGCCGCGCACTCTCGCCTTGGCACGCCGGCATGAGCTACGCGAGGCTCGAGCAGTTGGACGGCATTCCCTGGCCGTGCTACGACGAAGAGCATCCCGGCGAGCAGTTTTTGCACGCGCGTCTGTGGGAGAATCCGGTGCGCGGCGAGCGTGCGCCGTTTGCGGCCGTGCAGCACGATCCGCCGGTCGAAGCGCTCGACGACGAGTATCCGTTGCGGCTCACCACCGGCCGGCGGCTCGACTCGTTCAACACCGGCGTGCAGAGCGGCGGTTATCGCTCGCCGATGCGGCGCGGCGAACGGCTCGACATCTCGCCGCAGGACGCGACGCACTACGGTTTGCGCGAGGGCGATCGCGCGCGGGTTAGCTCGCGCCGCGGCTCGATCGTCGTGCCGATTCACGTCGACTCCGGATTGCGCCCCGGTCTCGTCTTCACGACTTTTCACCACAACGACGAAGTCGCGACGAATCTCTTGACGATCGACGCGGTCGATCCGCAGTCGGGTACAGCCGAGTTCAAAGCCTGCGCAGTGCAGGTGTCCTTCGACTCCGCTCAGGATGACAATCGGTAGTGGATCTGCACTTCACGTCGTCCGTAGCGACGGATACCGAGCGGAACGCCCTCGATGCGCTGCTCGGCACGCCCTCCGAGGCGCACGGTCCGGAGGCGCGCGAGCGACGTCATCTCTTGCTGCCCGCACTGCACGCGATACAAGATCGCGTCGGGTGGATCAGCGCCGGCGCGGTCAACTACATCGGTGAGTGTCTCACGATCCCGCCGGCCGAGATCTACGGCGTTGCAACCTTCTATGGCCTTTTTGCGACCGAACCGCGAGCGCCATTCGTAGCGCACGTCTGCGACGACATCGCTTGCATGGATGCCGGCGCGCAAGCGCTTAGCGATCGACTGAAATCGGAGGGCGCCACCATCGTGCACGCGCCGTGCCTAGGAC
>JBAPZS010000432.1:0-4687 GCA_049285355.1 Candidatus Cybelea sp.
CTGCACGCGGCGCAAGCACAACTGGCGGCCGCGCAGGGTAATCTCTTCGCCCGCCGGGCGGCGCTCGCCCGAGCGAATACCACGGTTGCACGCAACCGGCCGCTGGCCGCCGAGCGCGCGATCCCGCAGAAAGATCTCGACAATGCGCTCCAAAACGCGCAGATCGCGCAGGGCGACGTGCTGGTCGCGCAGGCGCAGATCGCGTCGGCGAAGGCCGCCATCGACAACGCGCAGATCAACGTCGGCTATACGATGATCTACGCACCGGTGACGGGATTGATCGGCTTTCTCAACTACGACGTCGGCAACGTCGTCGGGAGCTCAGCTACGCAAGTGCTCGATACGATCACGTCTATCGATCCGATCGAGGTCGGCTTCGCGCTCGACGAGCCCACCTATCTCTCACTAGCCCGCGGCGCCGGCCTGCGCGATCAGGATCTGCGCATCGTGCTTGCCAACGACGCGAGCTATCCCTTCGCGGGACGCGTCTTTTCGATTAGCCCCACCGTCGATCCGAAGACCGGGACGATCGCCGTCAAGGCGCACTTTCCGAATCCCGACGGGCTGCTGCGTCCGGGCGGCTTCGCGCGCGTGCGAGTCGAGATCGAACGCCGCCGTAACGCGCTGCTTGTGCCGCAGACGGCGATCGTTAAGTCGCAGGGCGTGGACACGGTCTACGTCGTGAACTCGAAGGACGAGGCGGCGCTGCGCACGGTGAGCCTCGGACCGCAGTACCAACAAGCCTTCGTCGTGGAGTCGGGGCTTAACCCAGGCGATCGCATCATCGTAACGGGCACACAGAAGGTCGTGCCCGGGGCCAAGGTCTCGGTTCAGAAGTAACGTGGCGCACTTCTTCATCACCCGGCCGATCTTCGCGATCGTACTCTCCATCGTCATCGTGCTGCTCGGCGGCGTGGCGATTTTGGTGCTGCCGGTCGCGCAGTTCCCGCCGATCTCGCCGCCGCTGATTCAAGTCCAGACGACGTACATCGGCGCAAGCGCCTCGGTGGTGGAGCAATCGGTGGCGTCGGAGATCGAGAACGAGGTCGTCGGCGTCGACAACCTCATCTACATGCAGTCTACGAGCTCGTCGAGCGGCCAGTACACGCTCAATTGCACGTTTAAGGTGGGTGCCGACATTCAAAAGGCGCTCATCGACGTCCAGAATCGCGTCGTCCAGGCGACCGGGAAACTTCCGGAGGCGGTCAACCGGTTCGGCATCACCGTTCAGAAGAAATCGCCGCAGATCTTGATGGTCGTCGCGCTCTACTCGCCGACGAACTCGTACGACCGGCTCTTCCTCAGCAACTACACAACGCTCAACCTCATCAACCCGATGCTCTCGGTCCCCGGCATCGGCGGCGAGAACACGATCGGCGACCAAGATTACGCGATGCGTGCCTGGGTACGGCCGGACCAACTTGCAAAACTCGGGCTGGAAGCCGGCGATTTAGCGAACGCAATCGACCGGCAAAACGTGTTGATCCCGACCGGTGCCGTCGGCGCGTTGCCGGCGCCCAAGAACAATCAGTTCCAGCTGTCGGTGAATGCGCAAGGACGGCTGACCGATCCCAAGCAGTTCGGCGACATCGTCGTGCGCTCCAATCCCGACGGCTCGATTCTGCGGCTGCGTGACGTCTCGCGCGTCGAGCTGGGCGCGCAGCTCTACCAGACGCTGGGCTCGATCAACCAGAAGCCCGCGACGCTCGTCATCCTCTACCAGACCCCAGACGCGAACGCGCTCACTACGGCTAGCGCGGTCCGCGCGCGCTTGGCCGAGCTATCGAAAACCTTCCCGCCCGGCCTGACCTATACGGTCGCCTACGATAGCACGCTTTTCGTGAAAGACTCGATCAAGGACGTGCTCAAGACGCTGGTCGAGGCGCTCATCCTCGTGATCCTCGTCGTGTTCATCTTCTTGGGGAGCTTCCGGTCGTCGTTCATTCCGATGCTGGCGGTACCGGTCTCGCTGATCGGAACGTTCGTGGCCTTTCTGCCGCTTGGCTTCAGCATCAACACGCTGACGCTCTTCGGGCTGGTGCTCGCAATCGGCATCGTGGTGGACGACGCGATCGTCGTGGTGGAGGGCGTCGAACACCACATCGAGAGCGGGATGGAGCCCCTCGCGGCAACCGAGCGGGCGATGAAAGAGCTGACGGCGCCGATCCTCGGCATATCGCTGGTGCTGACGTCGGTCTTCTTGCCGTCGGCCTTCATCAGCGGCATCGTCGGACAGCTCTACCGGCAGTTCGCCTTGACGATCACGATCTCGGTAAACATTTCGGCGCTCGTCGCGTTGACCCTCACGCCGGCGCTCTGCGTGCTTATCCTGCGCAAGCGTACGCGGATGTGGGGGCCTCTCGGCTGGTTCATCGATAAGTTCAACGGGATCTTCGCGTCGGTTACCAGCGGTTACATGGGGACGCTACGCTGGCTGATGCGGCGCACGATTTTAGTGCTGGCGCTGCTGGGCGGCTTCTATCTGATCACCGCGCTGGTCGGCAGCAGGTTGCCTGGGGGCTTCGTGCCCGATGAAGATCAAGGCGTCGTCTATGCGCAGGTGCAGCTGCCGTACGGGTCATCGCTCGATCGCAACGCGGCGCTTCTGGGCAAGATGGAGAAGGACCTGACGACCATTCACGGCGTCGAAAACGTCATCGCGCTCGCGGGCTACAGTCTGCTCACCTCGATTCAGACGCCCGACGCCTCGAGCTTCATCATCGTGCTCCAACCGTGGGACGAACGGGTCAAGGAGCACATAACGCTGCGCGGCATCGTCAAAGAGATCGACGACAAGATGAACGCGTATCCGGAGGCGGCATCGTTCCCATTCGTGCCGCCGACGATTCCGGGTCTCGGCAACGCCTCGGGCTTCGCCTTCGAGCTGCAGGACACCGGAGGGCACACGATTCCCGAGCTGGCCGCCATCGCCGATAAGGTCGTCGTGGAAGCGCGCAAGCGCCCCGAGCTTACGGCGATGAACAACACGATGCGAACTTCCATTCCGCTGCTGCAGCTGGACGTGGATCGCGATCGGGCGGCGCAGCGCGGAGTTGCCGTTAGCGACGTCTTCCAGCAACTGCAGGCGATGCTCGGCGGACTCGTGGTCAGCGAGTTTACCTACTTCAACCGCACGTGGGACGTGATGGTCCAAGCGGAACCGGAGTTCCGCGCGAACGCCAACAGCATCGGCTCCATCTACGTGCGCAACGGCTCCAACGAGATGGTTCCGATAAAGACGGTGACGACGGTGCGCCCGAGCATCGGCACCGACTTCATCCAGCGCTTCAACACGAATCGCGAGATCGAGATCTTCGGCTCGAACGCGCCCGGGTATAGCACGGGGCAAGCGATCGCGGCGATGTCGGAGGTTGCCAAAAAGACAATTCCAGCCGGCTACACCTACGGCTGGTCGGGGACCGCCTATCAAGAGGTCTCGGTCGGCAACACGCAGACGATCATCTTCGTCTTCTCGGTGGTGCTGGTCTTTTTGGCACTTGCCGCGCAGTACGAGAGCTGGCTGCAGCCGCTGGCCGTGCTGCTCGCGGTGCCAACCGGCGTCTTAGGCGCGTTTCTCTCGGTGCTCTTGTGGCGGCTCGACAACAACGTGTACGTGCAGATCGGGATCATCATGATCATCGGCCTGGCCGCCAAGAACGCGGTACTCATCGTCGAGTTCGCGCGAGAACGGCGGGCGCACGGCGCATCCATCCACGAGGCCGCGACCGATGCGGCAAGGCTACGCTTCCGGCCGATTCTCATGACGTCGTTCGCCTTCATCATCGGCGTGGTTCCGCTGATGTTCGCGCACGGAGCCGGCGCCGCGTCGCGGCAGTCGCTGGGCTCGACGGTCTTCGCCGGTATGCTCGCCGCAACGGCGCTCGGAATCTTCTTCACTCCGACGCTCTACGAGGTCTTCCAACATCTCGCCGAGCGGGGCAAAAAGAAAGAGCCGGCACCGCAACCCGAGGAAGAGCCGGCGTGAAGTTCGTCGTCGCGCTCATCGCACTGGTACAGCTGATCGCATCGTGCGTCTCACCGACGCCGCCGGGTCCGCCGGACGCGCAGGTACCGCCGATCTATCGCGGCACTGCTTCGACGGAGTCGTCGTTCGCGAACATGCCGTGGCGCCAGCTCTACGACGACCCGGTGCTGCAGGGACTCATCGCGCAAGCGCTCGCGCGAAATTACGACGTGGAACTCGCCTACGCCGCGATTCTCGAGGCCGAGGCGAACCTAGGCATTACCCGCGCGAATCAATCCGTCTTCGTTAACGGCATCCTGCAAGCGCCCTACTACATTACGTCGGGTAACAAACCGCCCGGCACGCCGGAGAACCAGTTTCTTCCGGAGGCCGGGATCGACGTCTACTACCAGATCGATCTTTTCGGCAAGCTCGCATCGGCGACTGGAGCGGTGCGCGATAAGCTATTATCTACCGAGGCGGCGAAGAACACCGTGCTCGCGACCGTCGTCGCGGAGGTTGCCACCGCGTACTTTCAACTGCGCGAGCTGGACGACGTCCTGGCCGTTACGCAGAAGGCCATCATCGTGCGGCAGGACGCGGTGCGGCTGATGACGTTGCGCGTGGAGGGCGGCGAGTCGTCGCTGCAAGACCAGCGACAGGCTGAACAAGCGCTGTACGAAGTCACCGAGAATCTGCCGGCGATCCGTCAAAGCATCGCAC
>JBAPZS010000433.1:0-10545 GCA_049285355.1 Candidatus Cybelea sp.
CTGCCGAAGCGCTTGAGAAAGTTTCGCCGACCACTTAAGGCGGGACGTCTAAAGGATCTCTTCGCCGATCGCGCCGCGTAAAAAAGCGCGGCACCGTTCGAGAAATGCGCTGCCCTCGTTTTCGGGAAGGGCGCGCGCGATAACCATGCCGCCGACCATGCACGCGAGGGCTGCAGCGGCATCGGTTTCCTTATTCCGCCGTTTTCCCAAGCGCTCCGCAATACGCGCGAGGCGCGTGCGGATCTCGCCGGCGACGTTGCGCCGCATCTTCGCCCCGCTTCGCACCAGCTCGGGGGCGACCGTCGGCAACGGGCAGCCGCGCTCCGGATGCAGCATGTGGCGCTCGGCAAGGTAGTCGGTCGCCCCGACCGTATCGGCGATCTCGCGCGACATCTGCTCGAAGGCTGCCTTTACCAGGTCGTCCTTGGATTTGAAGTGGGCGTAGAAGCCGCCGTGGGTCAGGCCCGCTTGCTTCATGATCTCGGCAACACCGACGCCGTCGATGCCGCGCTCCCGAAACGCGTCGGCGGCCGCCTGCAGGATTCGCTCGCGGGTTTCCTCTTTGTGCTCTTTTGACCACGGCATGATGCTCATCATATCAAAGGACGCAAGCCTCTTGACACTATATGACGAGTATCATATAGTGAGGGAACCATGCTAGAACTAATTAACGCCATCGCCCTGGGAGCCGCGCTCGCGATTGTCGTCACGGTTCTCACCACCCAAGCCGACGTTTCGTGGAAGGCTCGTTGCTGGGCTATCGCCGGCATCCTCGCCTGGACCGCATTAATCGTTGCCGGTGCGGCAACGGGGCACCTCACGCCCGGCACGCCGGGAATCGTGATTCAGCCGCCGGCAATCTTCGCCGTCGCCGCCGCAGTGCTCTCGATCGCCTGGGCTTTCTCTCCGCAGTTCCGCGGCGCGATGCTGTCGATTCCATTGCAGGCGCTCGTCGGGCTCAACGTGCTGCGCGTTCTCGGCGTCTTCTTTGTGCTAGGGTACTTCACGCACGAATTGGGGGCACCGTTCGGGCCGGTTGCCGGTATCGGCGACACCATAATCGGTTTGGTCGCGATTTCGCTCGCCATTTCGATCGCCCGCGGCTCGTTCAACAGATCGTCCGTCGCGTGGTGGAATGCCTTCGGCGCGCTCGACCTGTTCACGGCGCTCGCGCTGGGCGCGCTCTCGCAAGACGGCGTGCCGTTCCGCATCTTCTTCGGCGAGCCGGGCCTCACCGCGATGACGCAGCTGCCGTCGATCATCGTTCCGACGATTCTGGTCCCGATCTACCTCTTACTTCACCTCACCGTCGCCTACCGGCTCGGTCACGCGCCGGCGCGCCAAGCAGCACACGCCGCGCTTTAAGAAAACCGTCCGGCCGAATTGTTCCGGTCGGCAACGCAAGCGCGAACGCAAGTAATTGCCGATCCGCAGCCGACCAGGCCTCCTCGCTTGTGCCGAGAATCCCACGCTTACCATTTTGCTACCAATGGAGTGCACAAGATGATGATGAAACGCTTGGCGTTTACGTGTTGGGGACTTTTCGCGACCCTGGTGCTGGCTGCTTGCGGCGGCTCGACTGAAAGCGCTCTGACGCCGCTCTCCGCTCAACGCACGATTTCCAAGCAGGAAAGCTCGTGGATGAGCCCGCTGGCGCGCCGCAGAGCAAAGCTCCTCTACGTTTCGGCACAAAACGGAAGCGACGTAACGGTGTACGACTACGGGAGCATGAAACAGGTGGGGATGCTAACCGGCTTCTCGTCACCGGCCGGCCAGTGCGTTGATGCGAAGGGCGACGTCTACATCGCAAACGACAACGGAGTCGTCGATGAGTACGCTCACGGCGGCAAGAAACCCATCAAGACGTTTGCGACGAGCGGAAACGCGTGGGGCTGTTCGGTTGATAAGGCGAACGATCTCGCGGTTACCGATGCTCGTGGGATAAGTTACACCGCGGGAAGCGTCACGATCTTTCCGAAAGGTTCCACCAAGGGCGTCGTTTACAGCAATCCGACCGATTGTTACATCCTGTGGACCGCCGGCTATGACGACAAGGGAAACCTCGTGATGATAGCCGAGAACCAAGCCTCAGAATCCGTCACCCTCTGCGCGGTGCTCAAGGGATCTAAATCCCTAACGACGCTGACCGCCAGCGGCTTCACGATCTACTCTCCGGCCTCCACGATGTGGGACGGCAAGTACATCGCGCTTGCCGATCAGCAGATCGGAGGAGGCGTTCAGTCCGGCTTTATCGAGGCCACGCTGTCGGGTTCGACGTTGACTTCTCGCGGCCAAGTGGTTCTTGGCGACACCTGCGACGGCGACTACACCCACGTGGTCCAGCCGTTCATCGTCGGACGCAAGAATACACCGGTCAACGACGAGCAAGGCAAGGTCGTCGCCGGCGCAAACGAGTTCTGCAACGCAGACTTTCGTTTGTGGCACTACCCGGCAGGTGGCACTCCTTTCAAGTCATTCACCTTCCAATCGGGCGGCGAATCCGTTAGCATCCGCAACTAGTCGCTGCCGTCATTGGCAACGTGATCGTTCATCTGGTCGACGGAACCTACGAGATCTTCCGCCATTTCTACGGGCTGCGTCGCTCCACTACTGGGAAGGAGCGGCGATTCGGGGCGGTTATCGGAGTACTCAATACCGTGCTGCAAATGATCGGCGAGGGCGCCACGCACTTAGGGGTCGCCACCGATCACGTTATCGAGTCCTTCCGCAACGAACTTTGGAGCGGCTACAAAACGGGAGCTGGAATCGAGCCCGCGCTTTTCGCGCAGTTCGCGCCCCTCGAGGACGGGCTGCGAGCGATGGGAATTGCGGTTTGGGCGATGATCGAGCTGGAGGCCGACGATGCGCTCGCCTCGGCGGCCACACTCGCCTCGCAGGATTCCCGGGTACAGCGAGTCTGCATTTGGACTCCGGATAAAGACCTGGCGCAGTGCGTGCGCGAGGATCGCGTCGTGCAAATCGACCGGAGGAACAAGGTCGTCCGCAACGCCACGGGCGTTCGAGCGAAGTTTGGGGTAGATCCCGAGCTGATACCCGACTATCTTGCGCTCGTCGGCGATGCCGCCGATGGCTATCCCGGCATCGCGGGCATTGGGCCGAAGGGCGCGGCCGCTCTGCTTACACGGTATGGCGCGATCGAGCAATTTCCGTCGGAAGTGCTCGGTGAGAAGAAGCAGCTCGCGCTGCAGTTCAAGGAACTCGCAACGCTTCGAACCGACGCGAAACTCTTTTCGGACGTTAGCGAGCTGGAGTGGCGCGGACCTCCTGCCGGCTTTTCCGCCATGTGCGAGCGGCTCGAGGCGCCCGATCTCCTTGCACGCGCCAACGGTGTTGCGAATGAGAAAAACGATATTTAAAAAAGCGACTGATCTTCTCGGCCTCGTACTGCTCTGCAGTTTTTGTGGATGTGCTGCGGCCGGGCTTGCGCCGACCCCACCCGTTCCGGGTGGAACGACACCAGGAGCAACGGTATTCGATCAAGGCTCGTCGACGTGCAGCGTCTCTTATGAGGGCGTTATTTGGTATCAGTTACCCGCCGGCCAGTTCTCCCCAATCGATGTAAAACAGGCACATTGTCAAAATAGTCTTTCTACAATCAACGCACCGCCGCGTCCGAGTTGGGCTATTCCGCATGGCCAAACGCAAACACGCTTCGTGGCGACGTCCTTACAACAAGCGCATTTTATATCCGGTGGAATGCAAAGTATCGAAGCAGCTGCTCGACAGAATAAACTAGCGGTGTCGTGGATGGCGGTAGCAATAAACTTTGTTAACGGCGCCGGCGATTTATATAGCGTGTATCATAAGGAAAATGGGGACGATATCGAGGGTTCGAGCTCCCCCCGGCTCATTGATTACCTGACGCGTAACTTTCCTTGGTACGTTCCGACGGTAAGCGTCGAAGGCGCGGGGCACGAGCGGAACATTGCCGGATTGCTAGCATTAAACGAACACGCCTTTTGGGGAATTACTTGGAACAGCCACGGTGTCGATGGAACGTATGACTACGGAGCGCCGTGGGGAAGTTACTGTGCCGATCCGACTTCGTATAAACGCCCACAGCCAAACGGTCGATGTTCGTTACTTGCACTAGAGTGGACGGCAAGGGATTTGACTCGTGCATACATTAGCGGAGACGAAGACTATTTTTCAACCGATCCCGACGATTTACAGCAACGTGCGGGGTTTTCAACATCTGGTGCGGAGCAGTACGTTCGCAAGTTAGCCGATGCGTACGCAGCGGCCGGCGAAACCCAACCGATTGTAATGATGTCGCAACAAGAGAGTAATGGGAACAATACAACTCCCGGCGACCCTGAAGTCCTGGCTGCATTATACAATCAAGCAACACATGACGGCATGAAGACCGAGACACTGGTCGAAGCCGCAAGCGATGCCACGACGTTTTCGGCCGCGCCGCGCGCGGTGGCATTTCCGTTTATTCCCGGCGGTAAAGCCATTCCATCGTCAATTGTTAACGGTCAAACGGTTTACCCGGCAACGATCGATTATCACGACACGCAAATCGGCATGAGTTTTCTGGCCGGGCATACCTTGCCGACGCGCGCCTTTCGATACGCAGAGGATCCGGTATCAAAGTTCGACGTTCCGCTAGTGTCTCTGCCTCATGGAGACTTCCCGACGCTTGAAAAAGCCGCTGCTACCAAAGAACAGTTAGCCGTTGAGATAATGGCCCCTATTCGATTGCATTTTGGAATAGCATTGTGGGCGTCACCGGCGACGTTGAGAATAAATCAGCCAAATGTAATTCCCGCCGGCCGGGCTGGTGAGGTCGTTATCTTCGACTTAGAGCCAGGTGAGAATCAAATCGTTATTCACTGTCCGGGGTGTAGCGGGACAACTCTGCCATATTCGACGTAGGCGTTAGGGGCCAAAGGCGAGGCCGGCCCAGTTAGAGCGCGCGCACTTGAAGGAACCCTGCGGACAACCGACGACCAACGTCGCGGCCGAACGAGAGCCGTCGATTGGTCCTGCAAACTCGACGACCCCGCCCGTCTCGTAGAGCTGCGCGTAGAGATTGCCTTCCGGATCGAAGGCCAGTGCGCGCGCGTGTCCGCTCGCGTCGAGTGAAAATGCCGGCGATTCGTGCGACGTAAACGGCGGCAAGTATACGTTAATCTCGCCTTTGTCTGCCGACTTGTCGAGGCCGACGAAAAGTCTTCCGCGACGATCGACCGCCACTGCAAACGGCTGTTCGCGCGCAAAGGTCAACGTCGCGATGGCTTTTCCGGCGTACGGCTTCGGAATCACGTGAACGCCGCACGCCGCCTTCGCGCACGTGAGGTCGCCGCCGAGATCCGTGACGAACATCAAACCGGCTTTCGAATCGATCGCGAGACCCGCCGGCTGCGTCGCTACCTCTAGCTGCGCGGCCGCTTGTGTCGCCGTTGAAAACGGGGCGCGATACTCAAATACTTTGTCGGCAGTGTCGTCGGCGACCCAAAGATTTCCGTTTCCATCCCAGGCCGATTGGCGCGGGTGAACGAGCCCCTTCGGCGTGAACCGCATCGCGGAGCGCGACGCGCTCGAGTATGGCGGACGATAGATGCTAACCGAGAGCTTGCCGAAAACGGCGCCGGACGGAACGGCCATCGTTCCGGTCGCAGGGTCGATTGCAATCGAATTGCCGCATGACTGCTCAATCTTTCCGACGGGCTTTGGCGACGGCCCGAAGGGCGGTTTAAGAATGAAGATCGCGTTGGTAAGGCATTGACCGTCGAACATTCGCGCAAACCGGAGCGGATCGGCCTTTCGTGCGCTGCACGACAGCAACATAGTGCAAAGGAGCGCCGGTACGATTGCAAGCGGCTTTTTGCCGATCGCGATTCCGAGAGAGAGCATAATGTTGTAGCACGCCCCTCGCTGCTTGCCGTTCTCTTTCAGCAACGGGAGCAGGCTCCTTTAGCGGCGAACGCAAGAACAAACAAAAGGGGACTCATATGCCGTCACCGCGTTTTCGCATCTTCCCCGCTCTCGCGATTCTCTCTTTAGTGCTCCTTAGCGCGAGCTCGACCGTCTGGGCGAGCAAGCTCGTGAAGCAGACGCCACTCGACACTTCAAAGGTGCCGCAGTTCGCCGACGAGCTCACCGACTTCTCGGCGATCGGGCGAGTAAATGGCGACGCGCCCTATAGCGTGCGGGCCGAGGAGTTTCAGCAAAAAGTATTGCCCGCGTCATTTTATGCCAAGTTGCCGGCCCCATATTCCTCGGGCACGATGGTCTTCGGTTACGGTGTGGACCAAGGATCGAAACACTATCCGCCGTTACCGCGCAAGGGATCGTATCCCGGATACACGGTAGTCGTGACGCGCAATCACGAAACGGTTGCGGACTATCACAACAATCTCGTTGCAAAACCCGACGCGCCGGGGCAATTTCGTAATTCGCGCGGACCGAGTCTCGAAGAGACGGTGACGATCGATCAGGCGATTCATTGGGCCGATCCGATGCACGCCCCGATGCAGATCGACGGAAAGGGGAATTCGACTCCCTATCTCGGCGCACTTCCGGCGGTGACGCACCTCCACGGCGCCGAGGACCCGTCGGCTTACGACGGTGGTCCTTCGCAGTGGTTTACGCCCGGAGCCGAAGGCAAGCACGGCGACGGCAATCGCAAGGGATTTCGCGGTGCGGGATTCGTCTCGAGCACGTACCACTATCCGAACGCGCAAGAGCCGACGACGTTGTGGTTCCACGATCACACGCTCGGCCTGACGCGTACGAACGTTTTTGCCGGGCTCGCCGCGTTCTATCTCATTCGCGGTGACGGCGACGATGGCGTTCCCGGTGCCGGCAAACTGCCCGCGGGTCGTCAAGAAGTCGAGCTGGTGCTACAGGATCGCCAGTTCGACACCAACGGACAGCTGCTCTTTCCCGATGGTTACCCGCCCGGGTTGGACGGCAAGGTACAAGAGCCCACGATTCATCCGTACTGGATGCCGGAGTTCTTCGGCGACGTGATCATGGTCAACGGGAAGGCGTGGCCGAAGTTCCACGTTGCCGCCAGGCGATACCGCTTGCGGTTTTTGGACGGCGCATCGACGCGGTTCTTCAACCTTCAATTCTGCGCGAACTCGAGCGGCGGCGTACACGACGCCCATACCGCCTGTACCAGCGGCGAAACCAACGCGCCGTTCTACGTGATCGGTGACGACGGCGGTCTGCTCGATGCGCCGGCGCGCGTGACGCACTTGCTCTTTTCGCCGGGCGAGCGTTACGACGTCATCGTCGACTTTACGCATTTTCACGGAAAGACCATCATGCTGCGCAACGACGCCGTGACGCCGTATCCCAGCGCCTTCGCCAAGTTCACGCCGTCGCTACAAGGCCGCGTGATGCGGATCTTCGTTGCCGATAACGCGTCGGCAGACGACAGCTACGATCCCGGGCGCGGCGGTCCACTGCGCGGCCCGGGCAGCACCGTAGCGCCGGCTCTGGGCAAGATCGATCAGCTCCCCGGAACGAACGGCGGCGTTGCGCTCGGCGCGCGCGTTGCCGACGGAAAGGCCGTACAAGTCTACCGGCAGCTGACGCTCAATCCCATCTTCGGTTCGGGCGGATGTCACTGGCCGGGGAGCGGCGAGACCGACGTGATCGACTCGATGCTGCTCAACAATTCATCGTTTCACGATCCCGCGACCGAAACGCCGCGCGTCGGCGCCACCGAAGTATGGGATCTCATCGATTTGAGCAACGACGATCACCCCATCCATATCCATCTCGTCCAGTTTCAAGTCATCAAACGCATTCCGTTCGATCTTCAGCGGTACGGCGCGGCCTACTACGCGGCGTTTCCGCACGATCGCTGCGAGCCCGGCAAAGGACCGCCGCACGCCTATAGCGTCCCCAATGCGGCCCACGCGCTCGGCGGCAACCCCGACATAACGCCGTTCTTTTTGAGCAAGACGCAGGCGTACTGCATGGACGACGGTGCCTACGACGGCACCGACGGACCGGCCCGGCCGGAAGAGAGGGGATGGAAAGACACGGTTATCGCGTCGTGCGGGCACGTGACGCGCATCGTCGTACGTTTTACGCCGCAGGACGTCGCGGCCGTGAAAGGCGGGCGTGCGATCGACTACACGGGAAAAAATCTTTTCCCGTTCGATCCCAGCGCCGGGCCCGGCTACGTGTGGCATTGTCACCTCATCGATCATGAGGACAACGACATGATGCGCCCAATGATTCCGCAGTTGTAGGGGATGTAATCATGGGCGCGACGCCGCCGGGATTGGGAGCCACGTTATTGCTGTGCGCCCGCGTGCGTGATGGGCGGAACCGTGCGTTTTCAGAATGGCAGGCGCGCTGGCAAGCCGAGCTCCTGCGCTCCCCCGGCGCCCAAAGCTTTGAAGTCATTCCGCAAACGCCCGACCAAGACGAAGTCGTCGGCATCGCTCGCTTTGAAACGGTCGATGCGCTGCGCGTCTGGCGGCATAGTGAGGCCAACCGCGCGCTCGTAGAAGACGGGCGCGCACTCGTTGACGGCGGCGTCCTGATGCAGCTGACCGGCAGCGCCGCGGTCGAATACTACGCGCAGAATAGCGCAACCGAAGTTATCATTACGACCATCAAGCCCGGGAAAGAAGAGGCGTATCGCGCGTTTGCCGATCGCATTCAGCGCGTCCAGCAGACCTTTCCAGGATACATCGGCTCGTTCGTGCAGCCGCCCCAACATAACGAACGGGGCTGGACCACCGTCCTACGCTTCCAAGCCGTACGCGATCTAGATCGCTGGTTGAACTCGTCCGAGCGTGCCGCGTTGCTGAAAGAATCCGACGATTTGATCGATCGCTTCGAGGCGCAGCGCGTCGATACATCGTTTCCCGGGTGGGTGCCGGCCGATCCTACGACCGGGCGCCCGCCAAGCATATGGAAGACGGCGGCACTCGTGCTGCTTACGCTCTTTCCGGTCGTGATGATCGAGTTGAAGTTTCTGACGCCGCGGCTGGTTGCGGCGCACGTCCCGCCGGCGCTGGGAACGTTTATCGGCAACGCGATTAGCGTCGCGCTGACGACCTGGCCGCTCATGCCGTTGGCGATCCGCGCCTTCTCGCCGTGGCTCTTCCCGGAGAAACGGCCGCGATGGCTCGTCTTGACGAGCCCGGCCATTCTCGGCGCGTGCTATCTTGTCGAGCTCGTGGTGCTGTGGAGACTATTATAAACCAGGTCAAGCGTTGAGGAATTCGCGATGAACTTACATACCGTTACCGACGTCAAACGTCCCAAAAAGCTCGACGAAATACAAGGATGGCGAGCCGGCAACGCCTGGCTGGCTGGAGGAACGTGGCTCTTCTCTGAGCCGCAGGTCGATACCGACACGCTGATCGACCTCGAGACGCTCGGATGGCCCGCGCTCACCGCTACCGGCGACGGCCTCGAAATCGCCGCGACGTGCCGCATCGCCGAGCTCTACGCGTTTAAGGCACCGGAGCTCTGGATTGCGGCCCCGCTCATCGGCGAGTGCTGCCGCTCGTTTCTCTCGTCGTTCAAGATCTGGAACGAAGCGTCGGTCGGCGGCAACATCGTGATGTCGCTGCCTGCAGGTCCGATGATCTCGCTAACCGTGGCGCTCGAAGGTGAGTACGAGCTTTGGCCGCGGAGCGGCACGCCGCGCCGCGTCCTCGCGAAGGACTTTATCACCGGCGTGCACGCCAATGTGTTGGCTCCCGGCGAGCTGCTGCGCGCGATTCGTCTACCGGGCCATGCGCTGCAGAAGCGTCACGCGTTTCGCCGGGCCTCGCTAACGCACTTGGGACGTTCTTCGGTGCTATTAATCGGGACGATGGGCGTGGACGCGTTGCTTCTGACCGTAACGGCCGCGACGGTTCGCCCGGTGCAGCTGCGCTTCGAAGCGCCGCTCGACGAAACGGCGTTGCGTGCGGCGATCGATGCCGCGATTCCCCCGGAACTCTATCTCGATGACGTGCACGGCTCGCCCGCGCATCGCCGCCACTTAACCTATCACTTTGCCGGCGAAATCTGCCGGGAGCTGTGGTCATGAACTTCACGATCAACGGGAAATCGGTCTCCGCAACGCCCGCGCCCGGCCAATGTTTGCGGACCTTCGTGCGCGATCTCGGCTGGTACGGCACGAAGAAGGGTTGCGACGGCGGCGACTGCGGCGCGTGCACCGTTTGGGTTGACGAAAAGCCGGTGCACAGCTGTCTGTATCCGGCCTTTCGCACCGAAGGCAAGCACGTCACCACGATCGAGGGTCTTGCGAAACCGGACGGCACGCTCCATCCTATGCAGCAGGCGTTCCTCGATGCCCAGGGCTTTCAGTGCGGCTATTGCGCCGCCGGCATGATCATGACGGGCGCCGCCTTGACCGACGAGCAGAAGCGCGACCTCCCGCAATCGCTCAAGGGCAATCTCTGCCGTTGCACCGGTTACGGGTCGATCCGCGACGCCTTTGCCGGCGTGAAAAACGTCGAGCGCGATAGTGCCGGCGCCACGCGCGGCGAAAGCGTGCCCAACCCGTTCGCGCGCGACATCGTCACCGGC
>JBAPZS010000434.1:0-13228 GCA_049285355.1 Candidatus Cybelea sp.
GGGCATCGCCGGTCGCGCTGCTGGAGCGGCTTGGCGCGCTAAACGAGCGGACCGTCGCGATTCATGCGATTCATCTCTCTGAAGAGGAGAAGAAGATGCTGGCCGATCGCGGGGCTCGCGTCGTCCACAATCCGCTGACCAATCAATACCTCGGCGACGGGATCTGCGACGTCGCGGGGTTACGCGCGCTCGGGGTCACGATCGGCTTGGGCACGGATGCCGACGTTCGTCCGTCATTGATTGAGGAGATGCGCGCCGCGGCACTTCTCCAGAAGCTAAAGCATCACGACGGCGCCGCCGCGACGGCTTCGCAATCGTTCGCAATGGGAACCTCCGAGGGTGCGCGCGCGCTTGCGCTCGATTCCGGCGATCTCGTCGCCGGTGCTCCGGCCGACTACGTCGTGCTCGACGGCGCCGGCATCGATCCGTGGTCGCCCCCGCTCAATGCCGTGGTCTATCGGGGCGAAGATGCGTGGGTTCAAGCGACGTTCGTCAACGGGCGACGCGTTTACGTCGGCGAGCCGTCCCCGCTCGCGAGGCGGGCCCGGGATGAGACCGCCAAAATCGCGAAAGACAGGCTCCCTTAGGAGGTCGATCACATGCGCATGATTGCCATTCTTCCCATCGTCGCACTTACGCTGATCGCTCTAGGCGGATGCAGCGGAAACAAGGCGGGCAACGCCGCTAATACGGCAGCCTCCGCAGCTGCCGGCGCCGCCAGCGCCGCCGGAAATGCGGCTTCGGGCGCAGCAAACACCATGAGCAACGCGGCCTCATCGGCGATAAGCGGCGGCACCATTCCCAACTGCGGCGCCGTCAAGGCCGTGTGGGTGAATCTGAAGACCAAGGTCTACCACGAGCCGGACGATCCGGCGTACGGCAAGACCAAGCACGGCGAGTACCTATGCCCGTCGCAAGCGGCGGCCCAGGGGTTCCATAAGGCAGGTGCCGGCAAGCACCACAAGTCCAGCTCCTCGATGTAGGTGGTATGGCTAGCGTAAGTGCGTGCAAGCACTTGCACTAGCCGCCCCAATGTGATAGCATTTTTGCGTGCAAGTACCTACTTGCAGGCGCTCGCTACCACAGAGGATCGCTCCACTGAGCCCAAACTCGCTTTCTCTGACCCCGCTGGCGCTGCTCGCCGCCGTGCTCCTCACCCTTGCGCCCGCCGCTTCGCAGGAAGCTGCCGGGAGTACGGCCCCGCTCGATGCCCACTCGGTCATCAAGCGCATGGCCGAGCGCAATCCGACGCTACAGAGTTACAAAGCCCGCGTTCACGTGGACATCAGGATGTCGAGCTTTCCGTATCTGGCGCCGAAGCTCGACGGCACCTCGTACTATAAGCGTCCGGACTTCTACCTCGTCGTCTTCGATCGCATGCCGAGCTACGCCCGAAGTTTCGGACGGCTCTTCAACGATATCGGCAATCCTTCGGCCTGGCAGCGCGACCAGAACATTACCGTCGATGGAACGACCTCGCTTGACGGCCGGCCAACGATCGTTTTGCGCTTAACCAAGAAGATTCATAGCGACATCCTCGACCATACGCTGGCCTACGTTGACGAGGCGAGCTTCGTGCTCGTGCGCATGGAGTGGTACTACACCAGCGGCGGAAAGATTGCGATGACTCAGCAGTATCGTGCCGATGGAAGTTATTTCGTCGTTTCGCGGCAGCACGCGACGATCCAGATCCCTCACGTACGCGCGGTCGCCGACGCCGTCTACGGAACCTATCAAACGAACGTTCCCGTTGACGTCTCGAAGCTCGAGCCATGATCGAAGCCCGTAAGACCGCCGAGCCCGGCCGTTCCGCTTCGCCCGAGGAGACGCGCGAACGCATCTTGATCGCAGCGCGGGAAGTGATCGGTCGCAAGGGTAAGCGCGGCGCAACGACCCGCGAGATCGCCGACGTCGCGGGCGTAAACGAAGCGACGCTCTTCCGCCATTTCGGTACGAAGGAGGCGCTGCTGGTCGCCTGCGCGCAGCATTTCTGTGGTCATCTCGAGCTTGCAGGCCTCGCGGCGTCGCGCAGCGGCAAGCTGGATGAAGACTTACTCGCGCTGGGACGATTGATGTTCGATCGTTTCGTCGCGCTCGGCGACATGATCCGCTGGTCCCTGGTGGAGCAGGATTACGAACAAGATATCTTCGCCGAGACCGCGTGGCGTCCTCAACTCGCCATTTTGGCCGTCCTCACCGAGTTCATGCGTCATCGGGTTGAGGCCCGAGAGCTACGCGGCGACCCGCAGACCCTGGCGATGGTCTTCTTGGGATTGGTTTTCATGCACGCGCTGGGCCGCAAGAAGTTTCCCAACTCGCCGCTGCATCGGGGCGAGTCGGACGACGCACTGCGGTTTTACATTGACGTCTTTCTCAATGGAGTAAGGAACACGTAGATGGAAACGCAAGAGGCAGATCAGCAAAGAACGGTCGCCGAACGCAAAGCGAACGGACCGGGCCGATCGGCGCATGACCTGCCGGACGATTCGGACGTCTCTCGCCCGCGGCCGCGAAAGCGAATTGTTTTTGCCGTCGTCGGCGTCGTCGTTCTGATCCTCGCGCTCGTCTGGGGCATCCCCTGGGCACGGTACGCGTTTTCGCATGAAGGAACCGACGACGCCCACGTTGCCGCCGACGAAGTCGCCATAACCAGCAAAATTCCCGAGCGCATCAACCGGATCTTGGTAGATACGAATCAGTCGGTGCGGCGGGGGCAGCTATTGATCGTGCTCGATAACAAGGACGAGCTTGCGAAGCTGCGTCAGGCGCAAGCGCAATACGATCTTGCGGTTGCAAATCAGCGTGCCACGACGGAACAAGGGCAGGGCGGCGTCTCGCAGGCGAGCGGCCAAACCGCCAACGCCCAGGCGCAGGTTCCCATGGCGCAAGCGGCAGTTACGCAGGCCGAGGCGCAGTTGCGCGCCGCGCAAGCGCAAGTTCCGGCGGCGCAGCAGGCCTACGCCAAGGCGCAAGCCGATTTTAACCGCGCCGACTCATTGGTCAAGACCGGCGACGTCGCCTCGCAGCAACTCGATGCCGTTCGCGCCCAGAGCGCCGGTGCAGCCGCGCAACTGCGCGGTGCGCAGGATCAAGTAAGCGTCGCGCAGGCCAACGTCTTGGCGGCGCAAGACCGAGTCACGGCCGCCGACGCCGGGGTGAGTGCCGCGTCGGGCGGCGCGACCACTGCAGAAGGCAAGCTCGCGCAGGCCTCGGATCCCAGTCAAAGCGAGGCCGCGGCTGCGCAGCTCTACCTCGCGAAGCAGAGCCTAAACTATACGCGGATCTATGCGTCCACCGATGGTTACGTAGGCGAGAAGAACGTCGAGGTCGGCCAGACGGTCGGAGCCGGCTTGACGCTATTGACGATCGTTCCGCGCCACGTCTACATCACCGCCAACTATAAAGAGACGCAGATGGGCAAGATGCGGGTCGGCCAGCCCACCGACATCCGCGTCGATGCCTATAAAGGCGTGACGTTCCACGGACACGTCGCCTCGATCAATCCCGCCTCGGAGAATACCTACGCCCTCGTTCCAGCGCAAAACGCAAGCGGCAACTTCGTTAAGGTGACGCAGCGAATTCCCGTTCGCATCGACGTCGACGATTCGCATCCGGACATGCCGCTGCGGCCCGGGATGAGCGTCGAGACCTTCGTCAACATCAAATAACGTCGTCCCGAGCGGAGTAATGTCACGCCATGATGCGTAGCAGCTACGAAAGCCCGGTGGTCGAGCACGGCCTGCGCCGGGTCATCATCAGCCTTGCGGTCATCACTGCGACGCTGCTCGAGATCATCGACGTGACGATCGTCAACGTCTCGCTGCCGAACATTCAGGGCAACTTCGGAATCGGCGTAGATCTCGGCGCATGGATCGTTACGGCGTATCTGATCGCCAACGTCGTCGTGATTCCGCTTAACCCATGGTTTGCAGCTCGCTTTGGCCGGCGACAGTACTTTTTTGCCTCGATCGTTATCTTTACGATAGCGTCGCTCGCGTGCGGTCTCTCGAATAGTTTCGGGCAACTGGTGTTCTGGCGGCTGGTGCAGGGGCTCGGCGGCGGCGGTTTGATCGCGACGTCGCAGGCGATCCTGCGCGACACGTACGGAATCAAGGAGCAAGGCAAGGCGCAGGGCGTCTTCGCGATGGGCGTGATCGTTGGTCCGGCGCTCGGCCCGGTCATTGGTGGTTGGATTACCGACAACTGGAACTGGCACTGGATCTTTTTCATCAACATTCCGGTCGGCATCATCGCCGCCACGCTGATCTGGAACTTCCTTCGTAATCCCGCCGAGCCACAGTATCGCAAGCTTGACTGGATCGGCTTGATTCTCATGTGTATTGGTCTAGGCTCGATGCAATTCGTGCTCGAGAACGGACAGCAGTACGATTGGTACGACGACGCACGCATCCGATGGTTTACGTTTTTCTCGATCAGCGGCCTCGCGGCGTTCGTGTGGTGGACGTTGCGGTCTAAGATTCCGGTCGTGGATCTGCGCGTCTTGCGGCTGCGGCAGGTCGCGGCCGGCAGCGTGCTCGGCGCCGTGCTCGGCGTGAGCCTCTACGGATCGATCATCATCCTTCCGCAGTACCTTATCAATTCACTCGGCTTTACTGCGACGCTCTCGGGAACGACGGTTATGATCCGGGCCGGGGCCGTCATGCTCTTTACGCCGATCACCGCAATTTTGACGCAGCGCGGCCTCATCGATCCGCGGCTCGCCGCGGCGATCGGCTTCGTCTTGCTCGCGCTCTCCAACTGGATGCTCGCGAATATCACGACGCCGCAATCGGACTTTCACGCGCTAGTTCTTCCATTGATCATCAGCGGCATCGGGCTCTCCCAAATCTTCGTGCCGCTCTCGGTTGCCGTTATCGGAAGCGTTCCCGATAAGGAGGTTCCGGCGACGGCCGCGTTCTTCAACCTTTCGCGCCAGATCGGCGGCAGCGTCGCCGCCGCTATTTTGATCACGCTGCTGGTGCGCGGCTTCACCATCCACCAGACCGAGCTGGCCGGAACGCAGTCGCTCGCGCATCAGCCGACCGCCCAATACGTGAACGCGCAGGGGGGCGTCCAGAACCGCGGAGCGATGCAACGGCTAACGATTCTCGTCGAATCTCAATCGGCGGTGCAGTCGTATGCCGATACCTCGCGTTGGACGGCGGTGATCACGCTCGCCCTGGCACCGCTGGTGCTCTTGCTTCGACGGCCACGCATCGGCGTGGCCATGGCGGAGTAACGTGATTCGGACTCGTGCGCTATCTGCGCTCGTTGCTGCCACAGCTTTAGCGACGGCCGTCTGGCCGCTGCAGCCGATCTCCGCGCAACCCGACGAGCCGGCGGTTCCGAGCGTCGCTCCAGGCTACCGGGCACCGGACGTGGCGCCGAGCGGCGCGCACATTATCGGCGTGACGCAGCAGCCTTTCGTCGGGATCTCGCTGCAAGACGCGATCGCGATGGCGCTGCTCAACAACCCGAAGCTCGCGGTCTCCGCTTCGAACTTCAGGGTGGCGCGCTATAACATCGTGCAAGTCAAGGGCGCTTACGACGTAGCGCTGCACCTGGAGCCGCAGTCGAACTTTTCGGTCAACCCGCCGACGAATTTTCTGGAAGCCGGTCCTGGCGAGGTCGGTGAGTACACGCCGGGTCCCAGCTTTACGTCGGGGCCCGGCAACATCATTCAACATCAATCCGAGACTGCGTACGGCGCCAGCGGACAAACGGAGAGCGGCGTGACCTATCAGGCGGGGATTACGCAGACCCGCACCTATAACAACACGACCTTCGACGCATATAATCCGTACTATCTTGCGTCGTTGAACCTTGCCGTCACTGCGCCCCTGCTCAAGAACGCCGGCATGAACGCCACGAAGCGGCAGTTGAAGCTGGCCTTCATCAATGCCGACGCAGCCACGGCACAGACGCTCATCGATGCATCGAACACGATCTCGCAGGTCGAAAGCACCTATTGGGATTTGCTGGCCGCCTGGCGTAACGTTGCGATTCAGGAAGAGGCGCTGCGCGAGGCGATCGCGCAGCAGCAAAGCAACGAACGTCTCGTAAAGCGGGGCGCCGCTGCGCCGATTGACGCCGTCGAGTCCGAGACGCAAGTCGCGAACTTCCAAACCAACGTCTTCCGCGCGTTGCAAACCGTTTCGGAGCTGCAGAATCAGCTCAAGAGCCTCGTCGCTTCGCATGCCGGCGATCCGATTTGGGCCGCGAACCTCGTGCCCTCGACCTCCGTCGAGCAGCTTCCCAGCGCTAGCGATCTCTCCACGGTCGTGGCGGAAGGCAAAGCGAAGCGGCCCGAGGTTCGGCAGGCGCTGGACCGGCGGCTCGCGGCCGGTGTCGACGTGGTCTTTGCCAAGAATCAGTCGCTGCCGCAAGCCGACGTGTCGCCGCAGTATCAGAGCAACGGCTTTGCCGGCATCCTGACGCCGGTTCCTAAATTTATAGCCGGCTATTGCGGTCAGGGAGGCCTCGGTCTCTCCCAGTGCCCCACGCCGCCGCCCAACACGCAGG
Organism: Candidatus Cybelea sp.; assembly: GCA_049285355.1. Classification (GTDB taxonomy): domain Bacteria; phylum Vulcanimicrobiota; class Vulcanimicrobiia; order Vulcanimicrobiales; family Vulcanimicrobiaceae; genus Cybelea. Next base: position 6,523 of record JBAPZS010000434.1, read on the forward strand.
GCTCGATGCCGTGGGCCTATCATAATATGTGGGCCGGCTACTTCCCGGCGTTCAACATCGCGTTGATCGTCGGCTATCCGATCCAAGGTCACCTCGGGCGCGGTCTGCGAGGGCTTGCGAGCGAGGAGACGACGCAGGCAAGAGTTCTCGTACAGGGCGTCGAGGAGCGGATCGGCGCCGAAGCCCGCAATGCGTTGCAGAGCTATCGCTCCGCGCTTTCGAAGCTAAGCGCCACTCGGCAAGCCCGCGAATCGGCCGAAGCCGTCTACGCGAGCGAGCTTCGCAAATTCCACAACGGCGAGTCGACGACGTTCCTTCTGTTGCAGCGTCAGCTCGAGCTTTCGCAGGCGCGCGGCAGCGAGCTGCGGGCGCAGACGCAGCTCAACGAGAGCGTCGTCGAGCTGCAGCGAGTCGAGGGCACAATTCTTTCCAGCAACGGCGTCAACGTTCAAACGCTGGGGAGCCAGGCCTCGGCGTTAGGCACCGCACCGTGAAGCTGCGCAGCGTTCCAGCGATTGTTGGGACCATGGCGGTCGTGCTCGCGGCGCTGCCGGTGCAGCGCACTGCGGCGCAACTCGAGCCTCGGTTCCCGGTTGTGCCGAGCGTCGCTCCCGGCTATCGCGCACCGCAAGTCGCACCGAGCGCGGCCGAGATCGTCGGTGTGACGCAGCAGCCGTTCGTCGGCATCTCCCTGCAGGACGCCATTGCGATGGCGCTGCTCAAAAATCCGAACCTTGCCGTCTCGGCGTCGAACGTACGTATCGCGCGCTATACGATCGTCGAGGTCAAGGGCGCCTACGACGTGCAGCTCCAGCTCAAGCCGTCGTCAAGTTTCTCCGTCCAGCCTCCGCAGAACGCATTCGTAGCCGGGCCGGGAGAGGTGGGGAAGTATAGCCCCGCGCCCGGTTCCTCGCCGGGCCCCGTCTATACGAGCGGCCCCGGCAACATCATCCAGCACGAGTCGGGCTTCCAGTACGGCGTCGGCGGACAGACCGAAAACGGCCTGACGTATCAGGCCGGCATCCAGCAGAGCCGCACCTATAACAACACGATCTTCAATGCGTACAATCCGTATTACATCGCGACGCTGAACGTGGCGCTCACGCAGCCGCTGCTCAAGAACGCCGGGATGAACGCAACGAAGCGGCAGTTGAAGCTCGCGTTCGTCAACGCCGATGCCTCGGCGGCGCAGGCGCTCATCGACGCGTCGAGCACGATCGCTCAAGTCGAGACTGCCTATTGGAATCTAGTCGCGGCCTGGCGCAACGTCGCAATTCAAGAGGACGCGCTAAGGGATGCGATCGCGCAACAGCAGAGCAACGTTCGGCTCGCACGGCGGGGCGCATTGGCCCCCATTGAAGCCGTTGAGTCGCAGACGCAGGTCTCGAACTTTCAAGATGACGTCTTCTCGGCGTTGCAAACGGTTTCGCAGCTCCAGGTGCAGCTTAAGAGCCTCGTGGTCGCCGATCCCGGCGACGCGATCTGGACCGCCAACCTCGTGCCCTCGACTTCGGTGGAGCAGCTTCCGAGTGCGGGCGATCTGGCGCTGATCGTCGCCGAAGGCCGGCGCAATCGTCCGGAGGTGCGCCAGGCCGAGGACAAGCGTCTCGCCGCCGACATCGACCGAAGCTTTGCCGCAAACCAGTCCTTACCGCAGGCGGACGTGCAGGTGCAGTACCTCAGTAATGGCTTCGCCGGTCTCCTTACTCCGGTCCCGGGTTTCTTGCTCAGCGAATGCGCCAGCACTTCGAGCCTGACGACCTGCCCGACGCCGCCCCCGGAGACGCAAGGGAAGATGGCATTTGCCTATCACAATATGTGGGCAGCCTACTTCCCGACTTTCAATACCGCACTCGTCGTCAGCTACCCGATCCAAGGCCATCTTGCGCGCGGCATGCGCGGCGTCGCTAGCGAGGAGGAGAAGCAGGCGACGCTTTTGATGCAACGCGTGGACGAACGAATCGGGGCGGAGGCCCGCGACGCGCTGCAAAGCTATCAGTCGGCGCTCGCGAAGCTCAACGCCGCCCGCAAATCGAGCCAAGCCGCCGAAGCCGTTTACGCAAGCGAGGTTCGAAAGTTCCACAACGGCGAATCGACGACGTTCTTGGTGCTCCAACGCCAGGTTACGCTCGCGCAGGCGCGCGGCTTGGAGCTCCGGTCGCAGACGCAGCTCAATCAGTCGGTCGTCGAGATGCAGCGCGTCGACGGCACGATCTTAACCACCAACGGCGTCAATTTGCAGACGCTCGGCACGCAGACGCTCGCGCACTGAAGATGCAGGACGTAAGAGGTCGCGCGCTTCCGGCCGTCGTCGCGCTTGCGGCGCTCGTGCTCGCGGCTTTGCCGGGCGAGCCAACCTCGGCCGAGATTGACGCCCGTTCGCAGCACGCGACGATCCCGACGCCGATTCCGACGCCGAGCTTCGCCTCGATACCGACGGTGGCGCCAGGGTACCGTGCGCCCGAGGCGGAGCCGAGCAGCCCCGGAATCGTTGGCGTTACCCAGAAGCCGTTTGTGGGGATCTCGCTGCAGGACGCGGTGGGAATGGCGCTGGTGAAGAATCCCGAATTGGCGATCTCGGCTTCGAACGTTCGAATCGCGCGCTACCGCATCGTTCAGGCCAAAGGTAACGTCGACGCACAGCTTCACGTCGAGCCCTCGTCGAGCTTCTCCGTGACCCCCCCGGAGAATCTCTTCTTCGCCGGGCCGGGAACCTTCGGGTATGGCTATACGTGTCTGACTGAGTTCGGTCAGCCCTTTCCTTGCGCAACCAACGGTCCGGGGAACATCATTCAGCATCAGTACTCATTTGCGTCGGGGGTGAGCGGCCAGACCGTCAACGGCCTGCAGTGGGGAGCCGGCATTACGCAGACGCGCACCTACAACAACGTCATCATCAATACGTTCAGCCCGTACTATCAGGCCACGCTGAACCTTTCCGTTACCCAGCCGCTGCTCAAGAACGCCGGAATGAACCCCGTCAAACATCAGTTGAAGCTTGCGATGATCGGTGCCGACTCGGACGAGGCGCAGGCCCTAGTCGATGCCTCGACGACGATCGCACAGGTCGAGGACGCGTACTGGGATCTGGTCGCGGCGTGGCGCAACGTCGCGATCCAAGAGGATGCGCTTAACCAAGCCGTCCTACAACAGCAAAGCGTCGTTCGCCTCGCCAAACGCGGCGCCGTTGCGCGCATTACCGTGATCGAATCCGAGACTCAGGTCGCCAACTTTCAGGCGAACCTCTTTTCGGCACTGCAGACGGTCTCCGAACTGCAGACTCAGCTCAAGAGTCTGATCGTCGCCGATCGCCGCGACCCGGTCTGGAATGCAAATTTGGTGCCGTCGTCGCCCGTGCAGGAGCTGCCGACGGCCGGGGATCTCGCGGAGATCGTCGCCTTGGCAGAAAAGCAAAGGCCGGAGGTGCGCCAAGTCGTCGACGAGCGCCGCGTTGCCGATCTCGACATGGTTTTCGCCAAGAACCAAGCGCTGCCGCAAGCGGACGTCGTCGTGCAATACCTTAGCAACGGCTTTGCGGGCATCTTACAGCCGGTTCCCACCTTCGAAACGCTCGCTTGCAGCAATCTCGTGAGCGGCTGCCCCACGCCCCCGCCGCAGTCGCAAGGCAATATGACCAAAGCCTTTCATAACATGTGGACCGGCGCGTATCCTGAGTTCAACATCGCGTTCGTCGTGAACTTTCCGCTCGAAAACAACACCGCGCGCGGTCTCAAAGCGATAGCCGGTCAAGAGCAAGACCAAGCCGAACTGCAGCGGCAGGGCCTCGACCAGCGCATCGAAAGCGAGGCACGAAACGTATTGCAAGCCTATCAATCGGCGCTCTCGCGCCTCTCCAGCACGAGCCGGGGGCGCGCCGCAGCAGAGGCCGTCTACGCGAGCGAGGTTAGAAAGTTCCATAACGGCGAATCGACGACGTTCTTGGTTCTCCAGCGTCAGGTCGATCTGGCGCAAGCGCGCGGCGAAGAGCTGCAGGCGCAGACCGACTTAAATAAAGCCGTTGTCGAGCTGCAACGAGTCGAAGGAACCATCCTGAGCGCCAATGGTGTCAATTTGCAAACGCTCGGCTCCAAAGCCCTGGCGACCTCGTCACCGTAACCCTTCGACTCGGCGCGTTTGCGCCTCGCTCAGGACTGCGCTTCGCGCAGCCGCTGAGGTATTTTAGCGAAAAGTGCGTCGTCGGCCGAACAGGCTCGCCGCCCAAACCCCGAGGCTAAAGAAATCGCGTAAGCGAGATAGTGAAGGGCTACGCGTAAGGCTACGACGAGCGCGAGCAGCGGCAACCCCCACGCGAGACCCTTGCGCGCACCGCCATAGTTGCGCCCAAAGCGAAGCGCAGTTCGCCGATCGCCATAGCCACGAGCACCGAGGGTGCGAGGCCGTCTTCGATACCCAGCGCACCGAGACGCGAGGTAAGGCTTTGGTTCGGAATGCCTGCATAAAAGCAGGTCGCGGCGCCGGTACTCGCACTTTCAAACGACGCTGCAAGCGCGCGTAAGTAGGTGCGGCCAACCCGAATGTCGCTATCGGCGATGACGACGAGCTCGCCTTGCGGTGCAACTCCCGGCTTTGCGATGTTTGCGATCTTCGGATTGGCCAGTGCGGCGTTGTTGCCAAAAAGCATCTTGGCGGCGCACCGTGGGTAACGTTCGATGACTCGTTCGACGACGGTCGAGGCTGGATCTGTGCGGTCGTGCAGGCAGAAAAGAACCTCGAAGAAGCCGTCGCACTCTTGATCGCAGAACGAGGCGAGATTCTCTGAGAGCTCGTGCTCGAGGCCGGCAACGGGTTTGAGGATCGTAATGCTCGGGAGAAACTCGGATGCGAGGGCGCATGGCCCAACTGTGAACGCGGCCAGTCGGACGCAAGCGATCGCTAGATACAGCGCTCCCGCGCAGGTCGCGACAAAAAGACCGAGGCCAATCGCCGACGTCACCTTTCGCCCTTCGACACTCCTTCGACAGGCTCGGGGTGACGCGAGGATTTTGCTGCGGCGAGCTCGCCGTAGGTTATGCTTGCAATCCCGTGACGTGCCATCGCCGCGCGAACCTCGGGGCTTGTGAGCGCCGCCAGCTCGCCCTCCCATTGGTAACCCTCGGTGCCGCGATCGGCTCCGGCGAACGCTCCGGTCGCCGGGTGGAAGAAGATCTCGGTGACGCCGTCGGGCAGCTCCGCGAGAATCTGCAGAAGGCGCTGCCTCGTCAACGCACCGGCCTCGTTCACGCCGAACGCGTAGTCGTTATAGGCGATGCCCGCCGCGCGCGCTCGCGTCCGCATGAGCGCGAGCCATGGCGCGATGCTGCGCGTCGTGCCGAAAGACTCGCGTGGAATTCGAATCGCGGGTAAGCCGAACTCGCGCCCGATGCGAACGATCAGTGCGAAGATCGTCGGGTGCACGTGCATGTGCGACTGCGCGTCGGCGTGATCGAGCGCGAGCCCGGTCGCCGCGAAGCGCTCGAACTGCGCGCGAATCTCCGCCGCCAGTTGCGCGCGTACGCCCGGACGGAAGAAAAAACGAAATCCGGCGGAGACGAGATCGGTGAGAAACTCGCCGTTGCGGTCGACGAGATCCGGAACCCGTTGCGGTCCCAGGAGCGGCCGTCCGTTGACGAGCACGACGTGCAGTCCGACGGCGAGCGTCGGTAACGCCTGCGCGCGAGCGATCGCATCCTGCGCCGCCGCGGCACCCACCATCAGGCTCGCGGCGCGAAGGACGCCCTCACGATGCGCTCGGTCGACGGCTTCGTTGACCTCGCGCGCGGCCCCGAAGTCGTCCGCGGTGAGAATGATTCGCTTCAGCGCGTCTCTCGAAGCAGGGTCGCTGCGGCCCGGTCGACGAGCCACGTCAACTCGCCCGAGACCGGCCGTACGATTTGGGCCGGCCAGGTAACCGGATCGTATGCACCCTCGAGCACTGCTGCCAGCGCGCGAGCCTTCATCGCGCCCTCGACTGCAAAGACGACGCGCCGCGCTAGATTGAGGACCTTCGGCGTCAAGCTTAGTCGCCACATCGCTTGGGATTCTGCATAGATCGACTCCGCCAGCGAATTCGTCTCCAGATCGTACACGATGCCGGGAAAGAGCGAGGCCGTATGCCCATCCTCGCCGAGACCGAGCATGATCAGGTCGAGTCGCGGCTCGTCGCCGAGAGTGCTGCGGAGGAGGGAGGCGTATTCGTTGGCCGCGATGCCGGGATCGATCTCACCGCGCATGCGATTGATGTTCTCGCGCGGGATCGGAACTGCATCGAGAAACGTCTCGCACGCCATCCGATAGTTCGAGCGTTCGTCGCTGGGCGCAACGCAGCGCTCGTCGCCAAAGTAGATAAAGACGTTCGCCCAGGGCAGGCTCGCGCGCATCCGATCGCTGCCGAGCAGCGCGTACGTTGCGCGCGGCGTGTTGCCGCCGGAGAGCGCGACGCGAAAGGCTCCCGACTCTGCGATCGCGTCGCGGCCGGCTGCGACGAAAAGCTCGGCCAGCGCTTGCGCGACCTCGCCGGCATCGGAGTAGATCTGCACGCCGCCGCTCACGCCGAAGGCGCTTCGCATGCGAGAACCTCGCCGGCTACGGCCAGCGATGCCTGGAATATCCGGTCGTATTGGCCGGTGAGAATCGCGCGCTCGAGCAGCCCGGCGACGCCGGGGTTGTTGATTGCACGCAGTCGCGGCGGCTTGGTTCGATCTCCCGT
>JBAPZS010000435.1:0-3740 GCA_049285355.1 Candidatus Cybelea sp.
TGACGTACTCGACGCTGCGCGATCTACTCGACGCGAAGAAGGTTTCGTGGAAGTACTACTCGCCGCAGGTGCCGGGGAACACGGGCAAGTACTGGAACGCGTTTGACGCGATCAAGGCCGTGCGCGAAGGCACGGAGTGGACGACCAATATCGCCGATCCGTCCGTCTTCTTCACCGACATTACCGACGGCTCGCTGCCGTCGGTCTCGTGGGTCGTGCCGGACAACCCCGACTCCGATCACCCCACAACCAACGACAAGGGACCCTCGTGGGTCGCGAGCATCGTCAATGCCGTCGGTCAGAGCTCGTATTGGGACTCGACCGCGGTCATCGTCGTCTGGGACGACTGGGGCGGCTTCTTCGATAATGAGCCGCCGCCGTTCTTCGACCACTGGGGCGGCCTTGGATTCCGCGTTCCGATGCTGCTCGTCTCGCCGTACGCGCGCGAGACGTCGGCGAGCCAGCCCGGGTACATCTCGCACACACCCTACGAGTTCGGCAGCATTCTAAAGTTCGTCGAGAACGTGTACGGTTTGGGGAGCCTGCACACGACTGACGAGCGCGCGACGAGCATCGTCGACTGCTTCGACTTCTCGCAGCCGGCCCGTTTGTTCACCGTCATTCCGTCAGAGTACTCGCGCGACTATTTCTTGCATCAGAAGCCTTCGGGCTTACCGGTTGATACCGAGTGAGGCGCTCGTCCGGTGCGCGAGATCCTCGATCCGTTCTTCACGAGCTACTCCGATATCACCATCTGTCATGGCTTGCCGGCGCTCGTGGGCCGGCGGCGCGCCTGGATTTCGTCAAACGTTGAGGACGAAGTCGCCGCGCAACACGCGCGAAGTATCGCTATCGCGAGCTATATGTACGCTCGCGGTTTTCGACCCGATCCTAGCGCCGAGGCATCAATACGGTCGATTTGCCCGAAGCAGCGCGCTCGATCTGCATCAAGGTCACGATCACTAACTTCAGAAAAGTTCCGATGACTCGAAGATCGTAATCTTTAACGTAGAGCAACCCCTTTCAGCCAAGAACTCAAGAGAAAGAAATATGCGGGAGACTCCGGCTCCTCGTTAGCGACCTGAGCGGGGTCGGCGTCGTTCATCGTTTCGTGCGCCGGCGGAAACATCATCAGATGGTTGGCGTTGGGAACGACGACGTAGCCGATCGAGGGCTGCGCTTTCGATATCTCCGCGAGTCGCGCGGCCGAGGCTTGCACGGGAATCCATGGATCGGCAGCCCCCAGAATAAAGAACATGGGAATGCGCACCCGGCGAACCCACGTCATCGGGTCGTCGTCCATCTGCACGCGCCACGTAGAGGTTGCGGGATCGCGCGTAAGGGCTTCAGCGGTGGGCATGTACATCAGCTCGAACCATGGCCGCTTTTCGATCGCGCCGATCGCGGCCACTGCGGCATCGCGCGAGTTGGTGCCGCGCAGGTAGCCGGTCCAGAGTGCGCGCGCGTTGAGCATGGCGGCGACGTCGGATTGGCTGTAACCGAGTGCGTGCAGCCGATTCGACATCGCGAACTCCATCTGAACCTCAGGCGTGACGAGCGGCGCCGAGACCGCGACGGCGAAGGCGGCGTCGGGATCGCGAACCGCCGCCATCGTCGCAAGCCAGCCGCCTTGGCTGATGCCCCAGTAGCCGACGCGCGCCGGATCGATCTGCGCCAGCGCGCGGATCGCGCGCGCGCCCGCGATGCCGTCATCGGCAAGGGTTTCGTAGCTGACGTCTTTGGCGCCGCTCGACGTGCCGGTTCCGCGGCGATCGAAGAGCAGCACGGCGATGCCGAGCTGCGGCAAACCCTCAGCTAGATGTTTGTAGAGCGGCGTCGAGGTGAGCGGCTCGGAGGCACCGTGAAAGACGACGACGGCCGGAACCTTGCCGGTCGATTGGGGGACGTAGAACGTACCGCGCAGCGTTGCGCCGGCGTTTTCAAAGGTGACGGGAACGGTTACGACGGTTGTGGTTGGCGGCGCGGACCACGCTTCGGCGAGTAGCGACGCGAGCAGCAGCGCGTGGAACATTGACGCCCGACGATTACGTTACGCTGGCGGAGAGTGTTTCGAGTGCGCCGTCGATCGTCGCGATGCGATCGTCCAAGCCGGTGACGCCGCAGCGCTTGGCGATCGCCGACATCGTTTCGTAGGCGACGCTGACCACCCCGTTCTCTTCCCAGATGAGAAACTTCAACGGAAGATCGAGTCCGGCGAGCGGAAAGGCGTGCATGAACGGCGTGCCGGCCTTGGGGTTACCGAAGACGATGAGCGTGGTGGGGCGCAGTGTCAGACCGACGCTCGCGGCGGCAACCGCTTGATCGATCGAGGCGAAGATCGTATTACCGGATTCCCTGAGCGCGTTCGTCAGCCGCGCGAGGGTGTCGGCGTAAGCGTAACGGCTCGGCTTCACCATATCTGACAGCGCTGCGAAGCGGCGCGGACCATTGGCGCGTCGAGCGGACAGATCCAGGCCTTCGCGAAGCTCGGCATGTTCGAGAGCGTGGCGTTGACGCGGAACTTGTCGTAGGCGTGCACGTCGGTCTGTGCATCCAAACGAATCGCGTCAGGCCGCTCGAGCGACATAAAGACGTGCGCCCAGCCCAAGAAGAAGCGCTGCTCGGGCGTGAAGCCGTCGATCGTCAGCCGCGGGTGCGATGACTGCCAGGTTTCGAAGGCGCGGTAGGCGATCGTGAGCCCGCCGAGGTCGGCCGTCTCCTCACCGACGACCAGAGCGCCCTTCTCGTGGACGCCCGGCTCCGGTGAGAGCGCATCGAACTGATTGACGATGCACTGCGTCTTTCCGGTGAACGTCGCGCGATCTTGCGGCGTCCACCAGTCGTTGAGGTTGCCGTACTTGTCGTAGAGGCTGCCCTGGTCGTCGAAGCCGTGCGTCGATTCGTGGCCGATGACGGCACCGATGCCGCCGTAGTTCACGGCCGGGTCGGCATCCGCGTTGAAGAACGGCGGCTGCAAGATGCCGGCGGGAAAGACGATTTGGTTAACGGTGCCGTCGTAGTAGGCGTTGACGGTCGGGGGACTCATGCCCCACTCCATGCGATCCACCGGGCCGCCGATCTGCGCGAACTCGCGCTGCTGCTCGAAGCGCCGCGCCGCTAGCAGATTCGCGGCGTAGGGAGTCGCCACGATCGTTAACTTCGAGTAGTCGCGCCACTGGTCCGGATAGCCGATCTTGATGAGAAACGCATCGAGTTTTGCGACCGCGCGCTGCCGCGTGGTCGCGCTCATCCAATCGAGGGTAGCGAGATCCTCGCGGAATGCACTCTCGATATTGCGAACCATCGCAACCGCTTGCGCCTTTGCTTCGGGCGAGAAGGTTTTCGCTACGTAGAGCTGGCCGAGCGCCTCGCCGAGATTTCTATCGACGCGGTACGCACACTCCTTCCAGCGCGGCTGAGGTTGCGTAATGCCTTGCATCGTCGTCGAATAGAAGGCAAAGTTGGCGTCGTAGAACGGCCTGGGCAGCGCGAGCGCATAGGCGTGGACGAGGTGCCAGCGCAGGTAGGCCTTGATTTGGTCGAGGGTACAGCCGCCGAGCTGCGACGAGAGCGCGCTCAGATAGGCCGGCGAGGTGACGTCGGCAACCGTCGGCTTCACGCCGGCGGATGCGACGAAGCCGCTCCAGCTGAAGTTCGGCGAGAGCGCGTCGAGCTGCGCGAGCGTCAGCTTGTTGTTGGTCTTCTTGACGTCGCGCTCTTCGACGTTGGTCAGTTGATGC
>JBAPZS010000436.1:0-1630 GCA_049285355.1 Candidatus Cybelea sp.
GCGCACACCCCTCGTGCGCGCCGAGGCGTGCGTTCGCGTCGCAAAGGAGCGACCACGCGAGTGCGCTCGCCTTCGCGCTCTCCGCCAATCGTAACAGGTTCCGGGCGATGCAACGCATCTCAAGTGCATTTCCGCGATCGCGGGCGGCAAGAAATGCGGCCAACTCTCGTCCAAAGCGCCACGATTCACGTTTGGGGATCGCAGCCGCAGATGTCGTTTCACTGCCGGACGGCAGGCGCGCGAAGCCGACCATCGCAGCCACCGCCCGAGCACGGCGGCGCTGAAAGTGACGCCGCGAGATGCCTTGCCGCTGCGCCAGCTCGCCGTTGCCGGCAACGTGCTTGAAATCGGCATCGAAGATCGAGGCGCGCAGCGCGACGGTTCTCTCATCGTCGCCCGGCAGCGCGTTACAAACAAGCTTCTCGAGCGCGCTCACCGGATTCGAACTGCCCATCTGAGCGCAGATCGAATCTATGCCCGGCATCGCCGCCAGCAGTTCGGGCTTGTTCGCCCGGTGCAGCATCCTCAATATCTGACGCTCCACTCCCGATGCCATGACAGCCTCTAGAATAAACTACTAAACCTTCGGTGTCTTCAGGAAATCCCAAAAACTTGTCGACGATTCGAAGTTCCATTCTTTGATAACCTTTGAACGCGTTGAAAATCGCTAATGCGAAACCGGCACGCCGACGGCATCTCTCAATGACTATCAAAAGGTCGCATCTCAATGGGTTTGTAAAGTCATGCAAGCGCGCCGTAACGGCGCACACTACCAACCTTCAAGGTTAGGAAGAACTTAAAAGAGGAACAACAATATGAAACTGCAGCGTACGCTTCGCGTCGCAAGCGTGCTGCTTTTGCTTCTGGCGGGATTCTTGTCCCAGGAAACATGGACACTGGCAGGCGTCACCGGGAACATGAGCGGCACAATTCGCGACGATGCGGGAGCGCCTTTGGCAGACGTCAAGGTCGTCGCAAAATCGCCGTCGCAGACTGCAACGGCGACCACCGATTCAACCGGACACTTTGTCCTGCTTTCGCTCGCTCCTGATACCTACACACTCGAGCTCTCTAAGTTAGGCTACCAGAACGCAACGTTTCCCGGCGCCGTCGTCTTCGCCGATCAAACACAACAAGTTGCGTACATACTCAGCAAGACGACCCCTAAAGTCATCGCGCACGTAACTTCCCAGGCGGGCACGTCGCTGGTAAAGTCGGGAATCGGCGGTGACTTGTATAGCGTTAACGCGACTCAGGCAGCCGCCGCAGCGGCGCTGGGTGGTGGCGGCAACCTCAATAGTGCCTACTCGGCGATGGCGTCGGTCCCCGGCGTCCAGGTATCGCAGGGCGGCATGGGTTGGGACTTCAACGCCGCTTACGTTCGCGGTCAAAACTCGTACTATACGGCCTTCGAGTACGATGGTATTCCGGTGAACCGGGCCTTCGACAACTACAACTCGTCGACCGAGTCGACCAACGGCCTCTCGGAACTGCAAGTCTACACCGGCGGCGGACCGGCCTCGGTCGCCTCAGCCGGTACCTCGGGTTTCATCAACCAGGTCATCAAGACCGGTACGTTCCCGGGCTTCGCCACGGCGAACTTGGGAATTGGAACCCCGCAGTATTACCA
>JBAPZS010000437.1:0-2167 GCA_049285355.1 Candidatus Cybelea sp.
CTGAGAGCTTCAGCACGCCACGTACGCGTCGATCTGTGCGTTTTGCACGCGAGCGACTGCGTTGCATTGCAGGCCACGCGGCAGGTGGGTCGCCGTCACGAAGGCTTGCTCGAAGCCGCCGATATCCGAAAGAAAGGCGTTTGCACGCTCCTCGTCGAGCTCCGAGAGCACGTCGTCGAGCAACAGGAGCGGCGCCTCGTTGGAACGCTCGCGCATCGTCGCATATTCGGCAATCTTCAACGCGAGTACGGCCGTGCGCTGCTGCCCTTGGGAACCGAACGCAGCGAGCGAGACGCCGTCGAGTGAAAGCAGCAAGTCGTCGCGATGCGGTCCCGTCAGCGCGGTCTTGCGCGAGCGTTCCGACTCCCGCGTCTGCCCAAGCCGTGCATCGAAGGCCGCTGCGACCGCATCGCGACTGGGGACCTCAAACGGCACGTTCGGCTCGTAGCGTACTTCGAGCCGCTCGTCCGCGGCGAAGCGCGCGTGCGCTTTGTGCGCCTGCTCCGCGAGCGTCCTAATCAGATGGTCGCGCGCCAGCATGATCTGCGTTCCGGCCTCGACGAGCGTGCGCTCGTAGACTGCAAGCAGCTCGTCGTCGGCCCCGACGATGCCGCGTAAAAGCGCGTTCTTTTGCTGCAGTGCTCGGCGATATCGCGCCAGCTCGTGATAGTACTGCGGCTCGCTTTGCGCCAGCGCCACGTTGAGAAACGCGCGGCGCGCGCCGGGCGGGCCGGCCGCAAGCTGCAGATCGGCCGGTACGAACGTCACCACGCGAATCTGCCCGAGATAGGCTGCGTAGCGTACGCCTCCGCCGTTCACCGAGTAGCTCTTACGCGTTCCCCGGCTGCCCTTTTCGATCACGCACGCGAGCTCGACACGCCCGGAGCGCAGCGTGGCGTCACCGCGGACGACCGCAAGATCGACGCCGGCGCGGACCGTGTCGCCGTCGCGTGAAGTGCGAAACGATTTGCCCGTGCCGAGCATGGCGATCCCCTCGAGCAGGTTGCTCTTGCCCTGCGCGTTTGCTCCGATGTAGACGTTCAATCCGCTGGCGGGTTCGAGATCGAGCTGGCTATAGTTCCGAAAGTTTGATAGCGCTAGATGGCGCAGCAGCACATCACTGCCGAAGCGGCATCAGCACGTAGAGCTGCGCTCCGCTCTCGAGCGGCTCCAGGGGCCGAATCGCCGCCGGGGAGAGCGGACCGAGGAACTCCATGACAACCTTCTCGCTCTTGATGTGATTGAGAATCTCGACGAGATAGCGAGCGTTGAAGGCGATCGCGAGATCTTCGCCGGCCTGTTCGACCTCCAACTCCTCATAGGCGTTACCCGAAGTGTCGGAGCTTGCCGTCACTATCAGCGTCTGATTGGCAATGGCTAGTTTTACCATGCTGGCGCGGTCGCCCGCTACTAGTTCCGCCCGACGCAGGCTGCCGATTAACGCACCCGTTCCGGCAGTAACGGTGCGATCGAACTTCGCGGGTATAACCTGCTGATAGTTTGGATACTGCCCGTCCACGAGCCGCACGGTTATCGAAACGTCGCCGCAAGTCATTTGGAGCTGATTGCTCTGCGCGCCAAGCGCGCTTACGGCGATCCGTTCGCCGGCGCCGAGATTACGCGCGGCTTCCGCCAGCGCGCGTGACGGCACGATATACTTCTCATTGCCGGAGATACCATCGTCCAACGTCGTGGCGAACTTGGCAAGACGATATCCATCGGTCGCGACCATCGTAAGCGCGTTCCCCTCCACCTCCAGTAGGGTGCCCATTAATACCGCACCGCGAGCCTCTTCACTCGACGCCGCAAAGATCGTCGCATCTACGCCCTCGCGGAACCGACGCCCCGCGATCGTAAAGTGCGAGCCGCGCGTCGCCGCCGGCAGCGGCGGATACTCGTCGGCCGGCAAGGCGTGAAAATCGTAGTTACTGCGGTCGCACTTTACGCTGGCGCGCGTCGGCGTTCCCGTCACTTCGAGGGTTCCCGGCGCGAGGTTACCGAGGTAGCTCGCAAAGAGTTTCGCAGGCACCGTAACCGAGCCGCCTTCCGCGATTTGCGCCGGAAAAGCTTGTTCGAGAGTCAGCTCGAGATCCGTCGCCCGTACGGCGATCTTATCGCCCTCCGCCTGCAGCAATACGTTCGACAGTATCGGCACGGTGGTGTGCGC
>JBAPZS010000438.1:0-3007 GCA_049285355.1 Candidatus Cybelea sp.
GCGGCTTCAGCGCTCCGCAAGCTTCCTCGTAGTAGGTATCGCGCAGATTTCCAAGCTGCACATCCCGGGGTATCGGTTTACCGTCGCCGCGATAGATCGTGATCCCTCGTACGAGCAGCCGGTATGCGTCGAGGCGCGCGTTCTTCCAGTCCGAAACCTTCCAGCGTTGCGGCGCCATGACGGGATAATCGTAAGGCGGCAGCGAGGGTCGTTTCCCGTCGAAGAGTTGGAACTCGACGCGAAATCCCTCGCGTTCAAAGATCGCCTTTTCAACCTGCGCTTTGGTAGCCACAAAACTCCCCTTTCGTTGGGCGAAGCATTCGAGTCAAGTATTCCGCGGCCGCTTCGGCACGCGTGCGAGCCAAAACTCAGAACCGTTCAGCGTAATACGATCCCGGCGCCGGCCGATTTGCGGCGAGAACATCGCCCCGTCGTCCCGATAGTAGAGCAGCATCCACGCTAAGAGCCAGGCCCGATCATTTGGGTTGAGATGCTTGATAGCAACCTTCACCGCAGTAACGTCGCGTGTCAGGTCTTCCGGGCGCTCGAACTGCGGCGGCCTTGCCATAGCACGAACAACAGCGGGCAACGTCCCAAGGATTCACCGGTTAGACGCCTTGGTCGATCGGTAACGCACGTCACGGCTCGGCTGCTCTGGTGGGACCGAGCCCGAGCCTGCCGAAAACGTGACCACGCCCCGTGACGCTCACGGTGCGAGTAGCAGTCCAACCTATGAGGAGTCGAGATTTGAAGCACTTCGCGTTAAGTGTATGCGCGGCCATCGTTATGACTGCGGGCTGCGGGGGATCGCAGCCGCCGATCGGCGCGCCGGGCGCGATGCCGCAGATGCCGGCAGTCGCATCCAACACCCGCGTAGCGGATAAGAGCGTTGAGACACTTTTTAGCTTTGACGTGAAAGACGGAAGCGAACCGACAGGTTTGGTTGCCGTCAAGGGTGTGCTTTACGGCTTAACGGAGACCGGCGGCCCGTACGACGCCGGTACGGCGTTCTCCCTGACAACCTCGGGCAAGGAAAGCGTGCTTTATTACTTTGGCTCCGGCGCGGACGGCCAAAATCCGGTTGGCGCCCCGATTCTCGTCGACGGCAACTATTATGGAGTAACGGAGCACGGCGGAGCGAACTCTCTGGGGACGGTTTTCTCGCTCAGCCCGTCCGGCAAGCAGCAATGGCTGTACAGTTTCGGTGCCGAACCGGGCGGCTCGATCCCAACCGGCGGCCTCGTCGTCGTGGATGGAACGTTGTACGGTACAACCGCGGAGGGCGGCAAGAGTGGCTGCCTGGACGGCTGCGGTACGGTGTTTAAGATCACGACCAGCGGCAAAGAAGACATTATTCATAAGTTCACGGGCACCAAGGACGGGAGATTTCCCAACGCGCCACTCATGAGCGATGGGAGCGAGCTTTATGGAACGGCTGAGGAAGGCGGCGAATATGACTGGGGCACGTTGTTTAAAGTTAGCATTCGCGGCGCCGAAATAACGCTTCACAGTTTCGGTCCCTCCTCAGACGGTGACGGTCTGTTTCCCGGTTCGTCTCCGGCGCTGTTCCAGAACGAATTGTACGGAACGGCCGGAGGCGGTGAGTACGGCCAGGGCGCGATTTACAAAGCAAGTCTCAAAGGCAAGGAGCGCGTGCTTTACAGCTTTGTAACGGGAGGCCCGAACTATGCCCTGGTGCCGCTTAAGGGAAACTTATACGGCACGACCGTCGGCGGAGGTGCGCATGGCTATGGAACAATCTTCGAGCTGACTCCGAGCGGAAAGGTAACCGTGCTTTACAGCTTTGGTGCGAACGTAAACAGAGGTGGTGTGGGCCCAAATTCACCGATGATCGTCCTCAACGGCTCGCTCTATGGAACGACGAGCGGCGGCGGGAAGAACCATGGCGGTACGGTCTTTACGTTTACGCCGTAGTCGTGCGGGTTACCAAGGCGCGCATGTTTCCCAAGCGTTAAGATGCAGCGGCCAAACGATTACTCAGGTCTCCGATGAAGGCGTTACCGTGACGCTGAGTGATCGCAACTCCTACGCTGTCTCCATCTATATGATGCGAGCTGAGGCAAGCGGCTGGAGCACCGGCGATTCGCTTGTTCTTTGCCGATCGGGCGCCGCGGCGTCAATCACAAGCACAGTCATTACGACGAAAAAATCCAGGCGGTGCGAGAATAAGAACGTGGTATCCGAAGGAAGGCTATGACGCTTGACGAGAGTTCAGTTGCGCGCCACAACGCGTTGTATCGGGAGGCACGCGAGGTCCTACGCGACGTAAATGCTGGACCGCCGCGGAAGTCGCCGACGCGGGCGGAACTTCAAGCCGTCGATAAAGGCTGTGCGCTGCTCGATGAAGTAATCGTGCTCAATCCTGCAAATTGGGCTGCCTTTTGGGTTCAGGGCGTCGCGCTTCGAAATGTGCGCCGGCGGCAGGAAGCGGTCGTGGCGTTTTCCCGAGCGTACCAGATCAACCCAAACAACGCTAACGTCGCCCGAGAATTGTCTTTGGCGCTGCTCGACGTCTCACGCTTCGAGGACGCGATACCCGTTGCCGAGCGGGCGATGCAACTCGCCCCGAGTGACTCTGGGCTCATTGCGAACTATGCCGTTGCCTTGCATCGCGCTGGCCGAGCGGAACAAGCACGAGCTGAAATCGAGCGGGCCTGGGCCATGGATTCCAAGGATGCAATCACAGAGCGTGCATTCGCCTTAATCACAGGTAGGCGGCCAGCCTGAATTTAACACGTGCCATCCTTTCGCTCCGTCACAGGCTCGAAAAAGCCGCGCGGCGCAGCCCGCTTAGTATCATCGTAGTGCGGGCAACTCGAAGAACGGGCCGGCTTACGGCGTTAACTGGAAAATGGTCCCGCAACCGAGTGCAGGACGACAATGCCGGCCGCCCAGTTCGGTTGTTCCATAGAGCGTTCCACTCACTTCGAGCAGCCGCTGGCTGGATGGTCTATTGCCGTCTGCGGGAGGGCCTTGAAAGTCGTAC
>JBAPZS010000439.1:0-5547 GCA_049285355.1 Candidatus Cybelea sp.
GGCCAGGTCTCCGTCTATGAGCCGGGCAGCGCGCAGCCGATTCGGAGGATCACGGACGGCATCAACCGTCCAAACGATCTCGCCATCGACCCGTCGGATAATCTCTACGTCGCCAACCTAAACACGAGCTCGGTGACCGTTTACAGCCCCGGCGGAGCCAAGCTGCTCTATAGGATTACGAAAGGTCTCAAGTTCGCTGAGGCACTCGCGATCGGCCGGCCATAGGGCTCATTGCCCCATTTTACGCCGCCGGCCCCGGCTCGTTGACAGCCTCTCTCGTGCTTGATACTATTCCGTGGTCGCAGCGCCCCTGATGGGGCGTTTCCCACGTAAGGCGAGCAGAGAGGCAACCAATACGCCTGGATGCGTGTATTAAGAGAGGCAACCTATGGCAAAGCAAAAGTTCGAGCGCAATAAGCCGCACGTCAATATCGGTACGACCGGCCACGTCGATCATGGAAAGACGACACTGACGGCCGCTATTATGCATTGTCTCTCGACCGAGGGGCTGGCGCAGAAAGTCGGCGTCGATCAGATCGATAACGCGCCGGAAGAGAAAGAGCGCGGAATTACGATTGCCATCTCGCATCAGGAGTACGAGACCGCCAAGCGCCACTACGCGCACGTGGACTGCCCCGGCCACGCCGACTATATCAAGAATATGATCACGGGCGCCGCGCAGATGGACGGCGCGGTCCTCGTCGTCGCCGCGACCGACGGCCCGATGCCGCAAACGCGCGAGCACATTCTGTTGATGCGCCAGGTCGGCGTGCCGCGGATCGTCGTTTTCCTCAATAAAGTGGATATGGTGGACGACGAGGAGCTGCTCGAATTGGTCGAGTTGGAGATCCGCGAGCTGCTCTCGAAGTACGACTTCCCGGGCGACGACACCCCGATCATTCGCGGCTCCGCGCTCAAAGCGCTCAATTCGAGCGGGCGCAAGGGCGACGCCGATGCCGATCAGATCTTCAAGCTCATGGACACCATAGACGACTATATCCCGCAGCCGGAGCGGCAAGTGGATAAGCCGTTCTTGATGCCGGTCGAAGACGTCTTTACGATCACCGGTCGCGGTACCGTCGGCACCGGCCGCGTCGAGCGCGGTCAAGTGAAGGTCGGCGAAGAGGTTGAGATCGTCGGTCTCAAAGAGGAGACGAAGAAGACCGTCGTGACGGGCATCGAGATGTTCCGCAAGCTGCTCGACTCGGGCATCGCCGGCGACAACATCGGCGTGCTGCTGCGCGGCGTGGACCGCAACGAGATCGAGCGCGGTCAGGTGCTCGCCAAACCCGGCTCGGTCAAGCCGCACAAGAAGTTCAAGGCCGAGGTGTACGTCCTCTCCAAAGAAGAAGGCGGCCGCCACACGCCGTTCTTTGGAAACTACCGGCCGCAGTTTTACTTTCGCACGACCGACGTTACCGGAACGATCAAGCTCCCCGAGGGTGTCGAGATGGTGATGCCCGGCGACAACGTTCAGATGGACGTCGAGCTGCACACGCCGATCGCCTGCGAAGAGGGTCTGCGCTTTGCTATTCGCGAGGGCGGCCGCACCGTCGGCGCCGGCGTCGTAACGACTGTAAGCGAGTAGGACGATAGCAGCCATGGCGAAACAAATGATCCGCATCCGCCTCAAGGCGTACGATCACAAAGTGCTCGATCAATCGGCGGAGCGGATCGTCGAAACCGCCAAGCGCACCGGCGCCTTCGTAAGCGGACCGGTACCGCTGCCGACCGAGATCAACCGGTTCTGCGTGCAACGCTCCACGAACAACGACAAGAAGTCGCGCGAACACTTCGAGATGCGCACCCACAAGCGCTTGATCGACATCTTGCAAGCCTCGCCGAAGACGATGGACGCATTGATGCATCTCGATCTACCTGCCGGCGTGGATATCGAGCTCAAGGCCTAGCCGCTCTTGCCGTCCAAGGCAAGGGCCATGGACGTAAAAGCAACCTATATCGGCACCATGATCGGCCTAGCGACCGTCGCCTTTGGCCTCATCGCTGCCGGCGCCTGGAACAAGCTCATCAGCGACGTGATCGCGCTCTTCCTCAAACCCGGCAGCGGCGTGGTCGCCGAGTTGATCTACGCCGTGATCGTTACGATTCTGGCGATCGTCGTCGTTCAGAGCCTCGCAAAGCTTGCGGAGAGGGAAGCGCAGTTAACGGCTAAGCTGCCGTTTACGAAGAAACCGCAGGAGTAACTAGAGCGCGATGCGGTAACGCAGCGACTCGCCGCCGCCGTACTGCGCGCCGATGCGAAACCGTTCGACGAGCTCGCCGCCGTTGGCGAGAATCACGCGCTGCGATGCGGTGTTGTCGGGATCCGTGACGACCTCGACGTAGGGTAGACGGATTCTTCGCGCCTCGGGGAGGATCAGCCGCAGCGCCGCGGTCGCATATCCGCGCCGGCGCTTCCACGGCACGACGCTGTACCCGACATGACCGTGGCACCACGCGGGTAGCTCCGGCGTTCCGGTCTGCCACCGCAGCCCGATGCTGCCGGCGATGTCTCCGTCCCACATCCAGCGCTGAAATCCCGGCAGCCGCGGCACCCGCGAGCCGTCCGGCAGGCTGATCGGGGCACCGCGCGCTGCGAGATCCTCACACAGTGCGAGAAACTCGTTCGCATCGGCAGCGATCGCGCGCAGCTCTTCGAGCCGTTTCTCGGGGCGCTCGGTGCTCGGCGAATAGCCGCGCTCCAACGCGGCGCGGTACGCCGGCAGATACTCGGCTGCGGGCCGCACCAGGCGAAAGGTCAGGGACTCGATGGGCTCTTCGGCGGCTTGCCCGCGCGAAGCTTAAACGCAAGCTCCGGCCGGTGCTGCAACGGTGGGTAGACGTGCGCGCGCACCTCGAAGCCTTTCTTCTCGAGGCCGAGCCGCAACGCAGCCTGCTGAATCCCATGCAGGATTGCGGTGTTGAGCGTTTCGTTGGCCACGCTGAGATCCATAAGGCTTTCGACGGTCGTACTCTTGGAGAGAAGCGTCAACCGTATCTCCCCGGCGACGCGTCGCGACTCGTGCTCTTCGTCGACCGGATCGTGAAAGACGACGACGTGATGGTCTTCGTACACGATCTCGTTGCCGGCGACCAGCTGCTCCCAACCTTTGCGATCCTTCGCCCATTGCGGTTGCGCGCCTAAGACCTCGGCCGGCGTGATGCGTCTTTTCGTACCCTCGTCGCTCACGGGGCGCAGCTTCCGCACCGCCTGGAGGACGCCTGCTTGCACCGCCTGAAGGCAGCGCGATGAAGCCGATCTGGATCTCCGAGCGTCTCAGCAGTCCGGAGCAGCGCGTCTGGGAGAAGCCCGATCCCGATCATACGTTTCGCGGCCGGCTCGATGGAACGCGTGCAAAAGCCGACGAGATCGTCTACGAGGACGAGCGCGTTTTCGCGTTTCGCCACAACGTGGATCCGAGCAAAGAGGAGTGGTGGGAGATCCACGTGGTGATCATTCCCAAGAAGTGGTTCCCGACGATTCTCGACCTCTCGCTCGGCGACGCGTATATCTGGCACGCCTTGATCGGCGGAATTCAAAAGGTCGCACTCGCGTTGGGGCTGCACGAGAATGGCTTCATGATTCGTATGGGCGTTCTGCCGCCGTATCAGCACACCGAGCACATCCACATCCACATCCTCGCGGGAAAACATCGTAGCCTGGTCGTTGACGGCCCTATGCCCGATGCCGGCTAGTACCGCTGCCGTTCCGTCGTTAGGCAGCGTTGCGCTGCTCTTTGCGAAGATCTCGGCGACCTCATTCGGCGGCGGGCAGAAGGCGAGCATCCGGCAAGCGGTCTTGGCACAGGGTTGGATGCCGCCCGACGCGTTTATGGACGGGCTCGAGATCGCGCAGGTGCTGCCGGGACCGAACATCCTCAATCTCGCGATCTACTGCGGCCAAAGAGTTCGCGGCGTTCCCGGCGCGCTCGCGGCATTTGCGGGTGCGAGCCTCCCTCCATTCGCGATCGTGCTGGTTGCCGGCGCGCTCTACTTTCAGTTCGCTTCGAATCCGTTCGTGCACGGTGCGCTGCGCGGCTGCGCAGCCGGTGCACTCGGACTAACCATCGGGAACGCGCTCGAGCTGACGTGGGACGAGCGGCGCAGCTGGTTCGGCCTCGCGCTCATCGTAGTCACGGCCCTGGCCGTCTCGCTGCTTCGCATGCCGCTGCTCGTCGTGATGGCGCTCTTCGGCGGCGCGGGCGTTCTCGTCGAGGCGCGGCGCATGCGTAAGCCATCCGTTGGATAGCGCGCTGCACACCGGCCTGCAGTTGCTGTGGGTCTTTTCCCAGCTCTCGGTGCTGGGTTTCGGCGGCGGGAAAGGGATCGTGCCGCAGATGCATGTGGACGCGGTCCAGGGCTATCACTGGGTAAGTTCCGAGCAGTTCACGCAGTTCTACACGATCGGTAAACTCGTGCCGGGCCCCACTACGATCTTCGCGGCATTGATCGGCTACGCCGCGATGCCCGCGCGTCCGTATCTTGGCGCGGCGCTGGCAACGATCGGCATGTTGGTACCGTCGAGTCTCATCATGGGCGGCTTCGATTCGGTATGGCAGCGCTTTTCGGCTTCACCGTGGCGCACGGTGATCGCGCGCGGCCTCGCTCCGGCGATCGTCGGCCTGGTGTGGTCCAGCGTTTGGACGATCGGTCGTGGTGCGCCGGCTGGGCTTATTCCGTACCTGACTACGGCAATCGTCGCAGTCGCAATGCTGCGTGCGAAAGTCAGCGCACCGTTGCTTATCCTTCTGAGCGGCGGCCTAGGGGTTGTCGCGCTTCGGTAAGCGAACGACCGGTCAATGCCAATCGAACTGCATGAGCTCCGATCGCGTTCGTTTCACGGCACGAAACGCCGCATGTACCATCTGCTCGAAGAGATGGGCACCTCCGGCGACCAGATTTGGCCCTTTGCCTCGCAGCCGTTTATGCGCTCACCCGGCCCCCTCGTGCCGGGCCGCACCGAGGAGTGGCATCTGGGAATCCACAGCATTCTCGAAGAGGCGGTTCACGAAGAACGAATCGTTTGGCGCTTTCAAAATGACGGTTTCGACGGAACCCACGGCTTCTACTTAGTCACCAACGGGAAAGAGACGCAGCTGGAGTACCGTGTCAACGCGATGCTCTCGGATACCGACGGCCGCCTGCTTTGGCGGCGCTTCGAGGACCAGTTCGAACGCTCGACCGAAGGGCTCTTCGACAAGCTTGCGCGCGTTCTAAAGCGCTAACCCCGTGCCCGACCGGGTCGACTTTATCGACGTCTCGGGACTACTCTCCGGCGAAGAGCGTCTCGTCCGCGACACCGTTGGAAGCTACGTCCGCGAGCGCATTCTGCCCAACGTGGCGCAGTGGTTCGAAGAGGGCATTCTACCGCGAGAGCTCGGTGTCGAACTCGGGCGCTTGGGGCTGCTGGGCATGCACCTCGAGGGCTACGGCTGCGCCGGCGCTAGCGCAGTCGCGTACGGCCTCGCGTGTTTGGAGCTGGAGGCCGGCGACTCCGGCGTGCGAAGCTTCGCCTCGGTCCAAGGCTCGCTCGCAATGTACGCGATC
>JBAPZS010000440.1:0-4934 GCA_049285355.1 Candidatus Cybelea sp.
ATGCCGTTCCGCGCCGACCGCGTCGGCTGGAGCGTCAGCCAAAGCGATCTGAGCGCCTTCGAGGTCCGCCAAATCATTCCGGGAAGTCCGGCCGCGAGTGCCGGCATCGCCATCGGCGATCGCATTACGGCGTTTGCAGGAAACCAAGTGGCAGCGGGCTTCGGCTTAGGCGATCTCATTCCGTACGTCACGGGCAACGCGCCCTTCACCGTAACGCTCGATCGCGCGGGCGTCAGCCGAACCGTTACGCTGACGCCGCGCAATCTGCTTCCGCCGGCGCAGTAGCCCGTCTCGTGCTCGGTAGCACGCTCTTCACTCAGCGAGTCGGCGCGGTCGCCATCTCCAAGACCACCTACGAGCCGCAAATGCGGATGGCGACGCACACTCACGACCTCGCTTACGTTTCGTTCGTCGTCGAAGGCCATTACACCGAGCGCAGCGCGGACGCGCCGCGCCACCTGCGCCGCAGCATGCTCGTCTACCATCCGGCCGGTGAGGTGCACGCGGATTACGTCCACGATCAATCGATGACCACGATAAACCTCGAGTATTCCGACGGCGATCTTCCCAGCGCATTCTTCTGCGCGCAGGGGCCGGAGGTAGCCGAGTTGGAGCACGGCTTCCTCTCGGCGTTGCCCGGATCGGGCGCGAGCCTTCTTCGCTCGATCGCGGCAATTCGAGCGTATCTCCGCCGGCGCGTCGCGCGTTCGCAGCCACCCGAGCCGATGATTGTGGCCCGCGCAACGCTGCAAAATCTCGAGCGGGAGCGTCCGGTAAGCGCGCTGGCAACCGAGCTCGGCATGCACCGCGTGCGGCTGCATCGAGCGTTCAAACGCGCCTACGGCGAGTCACCCCGCGCGAACGCCACAAAACAGCGAATCGCGACCGCCGCGAAGCTGCTGACCGCTTCAAGCGACCGGGTCGCGGATATCGCGGCTGCCTGTGGTTTTTACGACCAAAGCCACTTCTGCCGGCAGTTTCGGCTCGCGACGGGCATGACGCCGTCGCACTATCGCAGAGTCTTCGCCGGCTAACGCGTTACAAACGTACAAGCCGGGGTCGCCGGCGATCTGCTATGACTCAGTATCGTGTGGTCGCAGGTGCTGGCCTCGTCATGTCTTCTCGCGCTTAGCGCGATGCGCGCCGCGACGGGCGGCGCGGCTTGGAGCGATATCTCCCAGATCTCGGCGTACGGAAAGGCAACGGTCGCCGGGCTGGGCGGCACCGCGCGCTTCGACGACGATCTAATCGCCGGCCGCTATGCGCGGCGCTTTCACATCACGGTGATGGGCTCGACCGCCGAGGTGTACGACGGCGCGACGCTGTGGGCGCAAGACATCTCCGGCGGCGTCCATCCTTATGACTCGCCGTACGCCCGCGAACAAGCGCTCACCGCCGCATATCTCGTGCACCGCGGCTATCTCAACAAGGACTCAACCGCAACGTTCGCCTGTCAGGCAACGCGCGTTGATGACGGCCGCACCGTGACGGTTATCCGCGTGACGCCGCGCGGCGGCAGCTCCGCCGAACTTGCGATCGACGCCCAGACGCATCTGCTCGCGAGCGTGACCCGGCGCACCCCGCTCGAGATCTCGGTCGTTCGGTACGCGGACTACCGCACAACCGACGGCCTCGTGCTGCCGTTCTCGATCTCATCCGGAACGAAGACGAGCCCGGCGGACGACTACGCGTTCCTCGTGACGCGCTACGAGCTCCAGCGGCGCGTAGGGCACTCCGACTTTGCAAAACCCATTCCCCCGAACGACGCGCGAATGGTCGGCGACGCGCAATCGTCGACCGTGCCGATGGCGCTCGAATGGCGCCAACTCATCGTCTGGGCCTCGATCGACGGAAAGCCCTCCATGCCGTTCATTCTCGATACCGGCGGCCATGCGATCGTCACGACGCTGGCGGCGAAAACGCTCGGACTTCGCGCCAGCGGTGCCGGCGAGAGCGGCGGCTCCGGTTCCGGTACGATATCGACGGCATACACCCGCGTGCGCAGCGTGCGCATCGGTCAGGCGGAGTTGCTCGACCAGCCGTTTTTAGTGATTCCCTATCCGTACTCGTTCTACGAGCGCGGGGAGAAGACGCCGCTGGCGGGCATCATCGGCTTGGAGTTCTTCGAGCGCTTCGCGGTGCGTTTGGATTACGGCGATCGCACGGTGACGTTTGCGCCGCTCGCAGCGTATCGTCATCGAGGCAACGGCAGCGCGATACCCTTTACCTTCGAGAGCGATCCGGACGAGCCGATGGTTGATGCCGCCGCCGACGAACACTCCGGACTCTTCGGCGTCGACACCGGAAATGCGGGCGACCTCATTCTCTTCGGCGATTTCCTTAACCGAACGGGGCTCGCGGCGCGCTACGCGGGGGGTGTCGCGACCATCGGGCGGGGAACCGGCGGCACCAATACCGGGCACCTGGAGAAGTTGCGCAGCTTTACTATCGGCGATCGCGCGCTGCGCGACGTCGAGACCGACTTTACGCAGATGAAGAGCGGTGCGTTCTCGGCTTGGAGCCAAGCGGGAAACATGGGCTTCATCATCCTCTCGCGGTTTATTCCGACCTTCGACTACGCCGATCGACGGCTCTATCTCGATTCGGCCGCACGCGCGACGCCGTTTGCGAAAAATCGCTCGGGCATCGGCTTTGAGAAGAACGAGGCTTCCGCATTCGACGTGCTCCTCGTTCGCCCCAACACGGCAGGCTCGGCGGCGGGCATCGTCGCCCGCGATCGGATCGTTGCAGTCAACGCGAAGAGGGCCGCGCAGTATTCCGGCGCGGACCTCTTCGACATTCTCTCGCAACCCGCGGGGACGGTCGTTCGTCTTCGCATTCTGCACGCAGGAAACGCGCGAGACGTAACGCTCGTTCTGCGCTAGCTAGCGAGGCGGCTTATTCCCTTGCTTATTCCCCTGCTGCGAGGGATGTGCCGGCGCGACGTGCTGCTGCGCCGCTTGCCGGTCCGCGTTGGTTAGCGGCGTGTAATGCGGCGGCTGGTTCGTCGTGCTGTAGGGATGTTGCACGGCCGTCGTATGTGGATACCCGTTGTTGACGGTCGAGAGATGATTGCGATCCTGCCCGGCGACCGTTTCGTGATATTTCTGCTCGGTCGTCGGAGCGTGGCCGTTCTGACGCGCCTCGACTTGGCCGTGCGTCGGTTGCCCGACGACGCCGCCGTGGCCGCCGTTGTAGCTGGTGTGATTGTGATTGTCGTTATAGACGACGGTCTTATCCACGTACGTGTTGTGGATAACCGTACGATTGATATTGGTCACTGCGGTGTTGTAGTGGAAGGCGCCGCCATACCACCGCCCACCGACGTAGCCGGAGCCGTAGTAGCCGAAGCCGTAGTTAATCCCGCCGTAGTACCCGACGCTCGGGCCCCAGTAGCCGCGATGCCAGTAGTACGCCCCCGAACCCCAGCCCCAGTAGCCGGGCGTCCAGTAGTAGCCCACGGTCGGCGCCACGACCCAGGTACCCGGCACCCAGTAATAGCCGCCCGCGCCCCAGGCCCAGTAGCCGGGTTCCCAGAGGTAGTTCGGCGCCGGAGCCGCCGGCTGCGTGTAGACGGGGATCGCCGGCGGAGCAATATTAACGCCGACGCCCACGCCGACGTAGAATTGCGCCGAGGCGGCCATCGGAACGGAGATAAAGAGCGCAGCGACCAATGCGCCGCGCCCCCATTTATTAAGGAAGTTCATGCTCCCAGCATACCCTGCCAGCCCGGCGGCTACTCCTCATCAGGAGAATTCGCTTGCTTTTCCTAACCACGCGCTAACCAGCTAATCCCAGGAGGCTTTCGAAATATGCGTCTTCTTCGTGTACCGGCAGCGATCGCGCTGTTCGCCCTGCTTCCGGCAATGACGGCGGCCGCCGCACCCTCGTGGGCGCCGGCGACCGCGATGAGCGTCACCGCCTATGCCGAACACTCCGACTTCCTTATCGATGCGTACCTCAGCGTTCCCAATGCGTGCTACGCCGCGCGGATTCGCACGGATATGGGCACGTCCGGACGCGTCTTTTTCGTCGAGCAGATGAAGTCGCCGTCGGCGACGGCCTGCAGCCCATCGCCCTATAAGTGCACGATCATCAGCGCGCCCATCCCGTTGCCGATCCCGCAATCGATTTCGGTAACTTCCCAAAACAAGAAATGGAAAGTGCACGTTCTGACCGAGCACGAGCCGGCTCCCATGCAACCGATGTGCCGTAAGAGCTAAGCAACGTTTAGCGCACTCGTACTAGCCGTCGCGTGCTGCGTAACCGCGCCGCACGCGATGGTCGCGACGGCGCAGCACGAGGCAACGAAGGTTGGTGTCGCGGTGCTTCAAGCCGGCGGCAATGCGGTGGATGCCGCCATCGCCGTCGGCTACGCGCTCGCGGTCACCGATCCGTGTTGCGGCAATATCGGCGGCGGCGGCTTCATGGTGCTGCGCCTGCACGACGGGCGCGAGCGCTTCATCGACTTTCGGGAACGCGCACCGCTGCGCGCAACGCGCACCATGTATCTCGACCCGCGCGGCAACGTCCGGCCGTTGGCTTCGACGAAGGGCTGGCTCGCGATCGCCGTGCCGGGAACCGTCGCGGGACTCGAGGCCGCGCGCCGCGAGTTCTGCACGATGTCGCGCGAGCAGCTGATCGCGCCGTCCATCAACTTAGCGCGTAACGGCTACCGCTTCACCGGCGGCGATCGGCTCCCGTTTGCCGGCGCCAACATGCAAGGCGCGAAGCTCGCCGTTCCGGAACCGGGCACGGTGCTCAAGCAGCCGCAGCTCGCGCGCACGCTCGAGCTCATCTCGCGCGACGGCGAAGCGGCGTTCTATCGCGGATCGATCGCACGCGCGGTCGTCGCGGCGAGCAGCGCAAACGGCGGCATCCTCACGATGGACGACTTCACGAGCTATCGCGTGGAAGAGGCGGCACCGTTGCAC
>JBAPZS010000441.1:0-3343 GCA_049285355.1 Candidatus Cybelea sp.
TACGTAGCCCATGCGGACCAAAACTCGAACATCTCCGGGTTTTCGGTCAATCAAAGCGACGGTAGGTTGACGCCTGTTCCGGGTTCGCCGTTTCGCGGTGCGGACTTTCCGCAAGTCATGACCGTTACGCCCGACGGCAGGGTTTCTTTACATTACGGACTTCGACGATGCAAGCGTTGCCGGCTTTTCAATCGATCAGAAGAGCGGCGCGCTCAGGCCGGTTCCCACGTCACCCTTTAAGTCTGCGCCGCAGCCGGGTGATATCGTGTCGTGCCGTCGCACTGGAAACGTCTGCAAGCCTTGAGGAGGTTTTTCGTCCCGTCATGGTTCGACAGGCTCGCCATGACAGGGCGGCCAATGCGCGGAGGGATGCGGATGCAATCGTGGACGCCGGCGGGATGCATTGTCGCCCTTCGACTCCGCTCAGGGTGACAATGCGAGGCACAGCGTGACAATGCGAGGTGCAGCGTGACAATGCCATGACGATGCGGAACGACGATCCGGCGAAGCGCGCCGTAGGCTTTGCGGCCGTCGATCGTTACGTGCATGACGGGATGTGCGTCGGACTCGGCACGGGTACGACCGCGTATTGGGCGATCGAACGCGTCGGGCAGCGCGTGGCGGCGGGTGAGAAAATCGTCGCGGTGGCGACGTCGAGCGAGACGGAGCAGCTCTGCGCGCAACTGCGCATACCGCTTGTCGGACTTTTAGAGCGGCCGATGCCAATCGCCATCGACGGTGCCGACGAGGTCGCGCCGGACTGGTCGCTGATCAAAGGCGGCGGCGGCGCGCTCTTTCGCGAGAAGGCGGTGGCGCTGACGTGCGAGCGGTACGTCGTAATCGTGACGCCGCCGAAGCTCGTGAAGGTTTTAGGAAAGTTTCCGCTTCCGGTGGAGATCGTGCCGTACGCGGCGCCATTGGTGCGGCGCGAGATTGCGCGAAACTGCGGTGAGATTGAAATTGTGCGGCGTGGAACCGAGTTGCAGCCGTTCATTACGGATAACGGCAATTGGATCTTCGACTGTCACTTCGGGGAGATTCCGCAGCCGCGCGCGCTCGATATGAAGTTGCGCGAAATTCACGGGGTGGTCGCGACCGGGCTCTTCTGTGGGATCGCCGGCGTCGTGCTCGTCGGCGACGAGACGGGTGTGAAGTGACGGCCGTTATCGTCGTCTTCGTCGCGATCATCGTGCTGATGACGATCGCGAATCGCATCAATGTGGCCTATCCGATCGTGCTCGTGCTGGGCGGCATGGCGATCGGCTACATCCCCGGCGTGCCGACGATCCAGCTACCGCCCGAGTTGGTTCTGGTCGTCTTTCTGCCGCCGCTGCTCTACTGGGAGAGCCTCTGGGTGCCGACGAGCGATCTGCGCTCGGGTGCGCTCTGGATCTTTCAGATGGCCTTCGGCTTGGTGATCGTAACGACGCTGGCGGTGGCGGCGGTCGCGCATGCGATCGTGCCGGGAATGGGCTGGGGCGTAGCGTTCGTGCTCGGGGCGATCGTCTCGTCTACCGACGAGCTGGCGTTCTTTGCAATTGCGGAGAAGCTCAGCATCCCGCGGCACGTCGGTGCGGCAATCGAAGGCGAGAGCCTCGTCAACGACGCGACTTCCCTCATCCTCTACAGCGTGGGCATCGCCGCGGTCGTGGGCGCGTCGTTTTCATTCGTGCACGCTGCGGGCGAGCTGGTGCTCTCCATCGTTGTGTCCATCGCGATCGGCTTAGTCGTCGCAGCCGTTGCGGTGTTCGCGTGGCGGCAGCTCAAGGACTTCACGCTGCAGGCGACGATCTCGGTCTGCGTTCCATTCTTGGCGTACCTGCCCGCCTATTATCTCGGCTTCTCCGGCGTGTTGGCCGTCGTGACGACCGGCGTGGTGCTCAGCCGCTACACGCCGGTCGTGCTGGCGCCGGCGTCGCGCGAGCTGCTCGGCGGGTTTTGGGTCACGCTGGTCTTTTTGATCAACGCCTTCATCTTCGTCGAGGTCGGCATCCGCTTCCACTCGATCGTCTTGGGGCTGCACGACTACTCGCCGCTCCAGCTCATTTGGTGGGGTCTCGTTATCGCGATGGTCTGCGTGCTGGTGCGCGTCCTATGGACGTTCGCTCAAGGGTTGATTCCGGAGACCAACGAGCCGGAGCACGAGAGCGGAAAAGCCGATTGGTCGCACGTCGCGGTGCTCGCGTGGACGGGCATGCGCGGCGGGGTCTCGCTGGCGGCGGCGCTGGCGATTCCGCTGGAGACGGCGGCCGGAGCCTTTCCGTATCGCGACCTGCTGGTTTTTCTGACGTTTTGCGTGCTGCTCGTCACGCTCGTCGGTCAGGGAACGTCGTTGCCGTGGTTAATTAAGCGGCTGCACGTTAGAGACGACGGTGCGTCGGTGCGTGAGGAGCGGCTGGCGTTAGCGGCCACCGCGAAAGCGGCGCTCGCGCGGCTCGACGAACTCGAACGTTCGGGAACCATCCCAAGTGAGATCGTGGAGCTGCATCGCACACGCTTGCGAACGAGGCTGACGGAGTTTACCTCGTCGGTGGATGGCCGCCGAACCGCGTCGCACCTCACGGCGCTCTTCCGCCAAACGCAACGTGAGACGATCGAAGCCCAACGCGCGAAGCTCGTCGCCCTGCGTAACGACGGGAGGATCGACAACACGGTGCAGCGGCGGCTTACGCGCGTGCTCGACCTTCAAACGGTCGAGGTGCAACTGCTCGAGTCGACGGGTCAGTACGAAGCGGGAGACGAGTAAAAAAAGCGCTTTGTCGTCCTTCGACTCCGCTCAGGATGACAAAGCGATCCGCTCAGGATGACAAAGCGATCCGCTCAGGGTGACGAGCGGTTGTCGAACGTGGATTGCGCGCGTTTGACCTCATCCATGTGATCGTGCGCCCACTGAGTAATCGAGCCGAGCGGACCGCAAAGCGTCTGACCGAGCGACGTGAGCGCGTACTCGACGCGCGGCGGAATCTCGGCGTAGATCGTGCGCTTCACCAAACCGTCGCGCTCGAGATCGCGCAGCGTCTGCGTCAACATCTTCTGCGAGATGCCGCCGATCATCCGGCGCAGCTCGTTGAAGCGGCGGTGCTCGGCCTGCGCGAGGATGCCGATGATAAGCGTGGTCCACTTGTCGGCGATCCGGTCGAGGATCAGCCGCGACGGGCACGCGGCCTGGTTGTAGACGGCGGCGTCGGTAGGCAGCGGCGGCAGCTTTATGGTTTCCATTGGGTTCCTAGGCTACTTTAGAGTGCGTACTTGAATCTCGACTGTTAGTATGTAAAAGTTACTAACACAACGGTATCACACTTTCAAGCGAACCGCAACCACAAGGAGCCAAGCAGCACCATGA
>JBAPZS010000442.1:0-6197 GCA_049285355.1 Candidatus Cybelea sp.
ACTTACGCGAAGCCACCGAGAAGTTCGTCTCGTCGCTGCTGCATCGCGGTTTCACGCACGAAGAGATTGCCGCCGAGCTGCTCCGCGCCGGCGACCTACGGTTGACCGAAGATTAAGCCGGCTCCCAAAGATGATTCGTGGCTTCCGCGGCTCGGCGTAGCGCGGTATCGGCAGTGGCAAGCGGATGCCCGGACTCCATCGCGAGCGTTAAATACGCTGCATCATAGCCGGTAAGCCGATGTGCGCGCGCGACGGCCATGACGTGTGCTGGATCCGGGAAGCGAACTTCAATCGGGAGCTGTAACACGGCTTTCAACGAACGCTCTGCCGCGGCCGCATGGATTCGTCGCTGCCGCTCGGCGCTGAGGAAGCCATGAACCAACTCGGTATGAAAATTTCCGGGGACTAGGGCACCCTGCTCCTCCACGTAACGCAGCACGGTAAGCGCCGATTCGTTGCTCTCTAGGAACCAAGCTAGGGCAACGGACGCGTCAACGACGATCAGCGTCGCCCCTCGTAAATGAGATCGCGAATCGTCTCTCCCGGTGCGAGCTTAAGCACGCCGCGCATCTCGCGGATGCGGTCGGCTGCGAGTCTGCCGCGCTCACGCCGCGCCTCCTCGGTCGGAACGATCTTAGCGACGGGCTTGCCGCGCTTCGTGATAACGGTCGTCTTCCCGGCGACCGCATCTTCAATGAGCGCTGAAAAGTGCGTCTTGGCCTCGAACATGCCGACCTGCTTGGCCGAGGGCTCCATTTTATCCATTAAACTAGTCTATCAGCTAGTCAGTTCGGTCGCAAGGCGTCGCTTTCGAGGGCGTCTAGGGCACCGGCCGACACAAGCAGGCCGAACCGGGGAGCCAGTGGTCCAGTGTACGAGCGCGGGTTGAGGCGGCACCAAACGTAAAGCAGCTGCATTGGCGCTCCCCACAGCAGGAGTACCGCAATCATCACGCGTCCCGCTACCGTTAGACTACCGGGAAACCACACGTCGAAGTCTTTTGATAGGCGGCTCAAGCAAGCCCCTGTCACGGCGCCTCAGCGCGCGTGATCGCCCGGCATTTGACGCCCAAATAGCGCCTTGGTATAGTTGATGCTCGGTCGCACCTGCGGGTGAGGCCGCTATTTGTGTGTCACTGTATTGGGAGCGGGCCATTCCTACCATTAACCAACTTGTGCGCCGCGGGCGAGAGAAGACGGAGAAAAACGTCAAAACGCGGGCCTTCCGTATGATCCTGACCGGACCGAAGCCCGGCCATCCGGATCTCCCGACGCGCACTTTTGAGGTAACCGGCAATCCGCAGCGTCGCGGCGTCTGCACGCAAGTCAAGACGGTTACGCCCAAGAAGCCCAACTCGGCGCTGCGCAAAGTCGCCCGCGTCCGGCTAACCAACGGTGAAGAGGTTACGGCCTACATTCCCGGCATCGGTCACAATCTGCAGGAGCACTCGGTGGTCTTGGTACGCGGCGGCCGCGTCAAGGATCTCCCGGGCGTTCGCTACCACATCATCCGCGGTACGCTCGATACGGCCGGTACCGCGAACCGCAAGCAGGGCCGCTCCAAATACGGCGCTAAGCGCGAGAAGAAGAAATAGTAACGATGCCACGTAAAGGACCCGCTCCGAAGCGACAGATTCTGCCCGATCCAAAGTTCAACTCGAAAGTGTTGGCTCGGTTCATCAATAAGGTCATGCTGCGCGGGAAGAAATCGACCGCCGAGCATATCACCTACGGCGCGCTCGAGATCGTCGTCGAGAAGACCGGCCGCGATGCGATGGAAGTATTTTCGCAAGCGCTCTCCAATGCGATGCCCCTAGTCGAGGTTCGTCCTCGGCGCGTCGGCGGCGCAACCTATCAGGTTCCGATGGAAGTGCGCCCCGATCGCCGTCAAGCGATGGCGATGCGCTGGCTCATCGGCTTTGCGCGCGTCCGCGGCGGCCGCTCGATGGAGGAGAAGCTCGCCGGCGAGCTGCTCGACGCGTCGAACAATACCGGCGCGACCATCAAGAAGCGCGAAGACACCCACAAGATGGCCGAAGCAAACAAGGCTTTCGCGCACTACCGCTGGTAAACGCTCCACTAAACTAGCGCCATGGCTGCAAGGGAATACCCCCTCGAACGCACGAGGAATATCGGCATTGCCGCGCACATCGACGCGGGCAAGACCACTTGCACGGAACGCATCCTGTTCTTTACGGGACGCGTCCACAAGATGGGTGAGGTACACGACGGCGCCGCGACGATGGACTGGATGGTCCAAGAGCAGGAACGCGGCATCACGATCACCTCGGCGGCGACCGCGACGATCTGGCGCGACACGCGCATCAACATCATCGATACGCCCGGTCACGTGGACTTCACGGTCGAGGTCGAGCGCTCGCTGCGCGTCCTCGACGGCTTAGTCGCGCTCTTCGACTCGGTCGCGGCGGTTCAGCCGCAGTCCGAGACCGTCTGGCGGCAAGCCAATAAGTATCGCGTTCCGCGTATCGTCTTCGTTAATAAGATGGACCGCGTCGGCGCCGACTTCTTTAACGTCGTCGAGAAGATTCGCGAGCGTCTGGGTGCGCGCGCGGTTCCCATTCAAGTGCCGATCGGCGCGGAAGACAAGTTCAAGGGCGTCGTGGATCTCTTTACGATGAAGAAGGTCGTCTACACGGACGATCTCGGCTCGACGATGGAGCACGAGGAGGTCGAGGGCGAGTTGCGCGATCTCGCCATGGAATGGCGCCGGCATCTCGTCGAAGCGATTGCCGAACAAGACGACGAGCTTCTCGAGATGTTCTTCGAAGGTAAAGAGTTGCCGATCGACCGCATGAAGGTCGCGCTGCGCAAAGCGACGATCGAAGGTACGGTGCTGCCGATGCTCTGCGGGTCGGCCTTTAAAAATAAAGGCATTCAGCCGTTGCTCGACGCCGTGGTCGAATACATGCCCTCACCGTTAGAGGCCAAGCAGATTGTTGGACGAGAGCCCAAGAGCGGCAACGAGATCACGCGCAAAGCCGACGACTCGGAGCCCTTCTGCGCGCTTGCCTTCAAGATCGCAACCGACCCGTACGGTAACCTCACCTACTTCCGCGTCTATTCCGGAGTCCTCAACAAGGGCAGCTACGTGCTCAACTCGCGGACCGGGCGCAAGGAGCGCATCGGGCGGATTCTGCGCATGCACGCCAACCATCGCGAGGATATCGATTCAATCGGCGCGGGCGATATCGCGGCCGCAGTCGGTCTCTCCGACACGCGCACCGGCGATACGCTCTGCGACGAGAAGGCAGCGATTGCGCTGGAGTCTATCACCTTCCCCGAGCCGGTCATCCATCAGGCGATCGAGCCGAAGAGCAAGGTCGATCAAGATAAGCTCGGTTTAGCGCTGACGCGGCTCGCGCAAGAGGATCCGACGTTCCGCATGCGCACCGACGAAGAGACGCAGCAGACGATCATCGCCGGCATGGGCGAGCTGCACCTCGAGATCATTCTCGACCGCTTGCGCCGCGAGTTCAAGGTCGAGGCTAACGTCGGCAAACCGCAAGTCGCTTATAAGGAAGCGATCACGAAGCCGGTCGAAAAAGAAGGCCGCTTCGTTCGCCAGTCCGGCGGTAAAGGCCAGTACGGCGACGTCTGGCTGCGCGTTCAGCCTCAGCCGCCCGGCACCGGCTTCGTCTTCGAATGGAAGATCGTCGGCGGCACGATTCCCAAGGAGTACGCCAAGGCCGTGCAAGAGGGCATTCGCGAGTCGGCGCAGAGCGGCGTGCTTGCGGGCTTCCCGGTAATGGATTTCAAAGCCGAAGCCTTCGATGGCTCGTACCACGAGGTAGACTCGTCCGAGATGGCCTTTAAGATCGCCGCCTCGATGGCGTGGAAGGAGGCCAACCGCGCGGCCGGCCCGATTCTGCTCGAGCCGATCATGAAGGTCGAGGTGACGACCCCCAAAGAGTACATGGGCGCAATCAACGGCGACCTCAACCGCCGGCGCGGCGCGATTCACGCAACCGATGAGGCTCCCGGCGGCGCGCAGGTGATCACCGCGCACGTTCCGCTCTCCGAGATGTTCGGCTACGCCACCGACATGCGTTCGGCGACCCAAGGCCGCGCGACGTACACGATGGAGTTCGCGCACTACGAGAAGGCGCCCAAGAGCGTCGAGGAAGAGATCGTCGCCAAGTCCGCCGGAAAGAAGCTCGCCCCCGCCTAGCCCACGTTGTCATCCTGAGCGGAGTCGATTGTCATCCTGAGCGGAGTCGAAGGATGGCGGAACCGTTTAATGACGCAAGTCACTAAGCGGTGCTAGAATGAGGGCACCACTCCAAAACTCGCGAGGTGGCGCCTGATGATGGACTTCCAGCGCGCTCGGTCGCTCGGCATCCTGACAACCCTGCTCTGCTGCGCCGCGTGCTCGGCGAACCCACCGCACTCCACGCTGCCGGCCGCGCCGTCCTTTGAGGCAAGGAGGGCCGCGGAAAAAGGTCCGTTCCTTTATGTGGCTGGGTTCAAGCTCTCGCAGTACGCGTTGGGCAGCTCGGAACCACTGCGAACGGTCAAGGGCCCGAACTTCTATGGCATCTCGATTGCGCTCGACCCGCTCGGAAATCTTTCCGTACTGTTCGGGAACGGAAGCGGCGGCGAGATCCTCGTCTATCGGGCCCGAAATCTGGAGCGGGAGTACGAAATCTTCAGCGCTCCCGGGTTCGGCTCGATTGCCGCCGATAGCAAGGGCAACATCTACGATGTCTACGGAGGCCCGGGCATCGCAGTGTACGCCCCGGGCGGCAAGTACCCGCTCTATAAGATCAGGCGCAACGCGCGCGCTCCGTTTGCGGTGGCCTTCGATCCCTCCGGAGATCTCTATTCCGACGGCGTCGAGCGAGTCTCGGTCTTTTCGCCAACCGGATCGGACGGCCGCATGAAGTGGGTGCGAAGCTTCCGCAATGGTGTTGAAGACTCGTACACGCTCGCGTTCGGACCGACCGGCGAACTCTATGTCGCGAACTCGTCCCGGTGGCCGTCCGTACGAGTCTACGCGCCGGGCGCCTCCGAGCCGTCGCTAACGATTACGGAAGGAATCGAAGCGCCCGTTAAGCTCGTGCTCGATTCGAAGGGCCGGCTTTACGTCGCCTGTAGACCATTGCTGCATCCCGGTTGGGTCTCGGTCTACGCTTCCGGCGGCGCGCAACCGATTCGCAAGATCAAAGACGGCGTTGACTACCCAAGCGATCTCGCCATCGATCCATCGGACAATCTCTACGTTGCAAACGCGGGCTCGGTGACGGTCTACGGCCCCGGCGGCGCGCCGCTGCTGCGCACGATCACCAAGGGCATCAAGGGCGCTGCGTCGCTTCTCATCGGCGGTCCATAGCGGAACGAAAGTGAGCTAAAGTGAGCTTCTGAGGGCAATTAACATGCGCAACACTCGACTACCGATCCTTGCCACGCTTCTTTGCTGTGCTGCGTGCGCCACGAGTTCGCCGCGATCTCCGTTGCCGGCCGCTCCGAACTCGCTCTTGCAGCCGCAGGCGGCGGCCCCGTACTTGTACGTCGGCGGCTCGAAGATTTCCGAGTTTGCGCTGGGAGCTACGAAACCGTTGCGGACGGTCAACGTAGAGGCTCCCGACCTGATTATCGCCTTAGCCCTTGACTCATTCGGCCACCTCTTTGCCGAATACGGCAACCCCACCAGCGGCGGCGTGATAGTCGTCTACGACGCGCGCACGCTCGCGCGAGACTACGTAATTCCCAATACCGCCGGCTGGGGTTCGATCGCCCTCGATAGCAAGGGCAATCTCTACTACTGTTTTGGCGACCCGGTCTGGGTCTATCCGCCCGGATATACCAAGCCGTTGTATGAAATTCGGCGCAACGCCCACGATGCGAGTCACCTGGCCTTCGACGCTTCGGGAGACTTGTATACGGACGGGGTGGACCGGATCTCGGAGTTCGCGCCGAGTGGATCGGATGGCCGCATGAAGTGGGTGCGCAGCTTCCGCAGCGGCGTTCGCAGCTCCGACGCACTCACATTCGGTCCAAACGGAGACCTCTACGTCGCCGACTACCCAAGCTGCAACCCCCCGTGCGGGCGGTCGTCCGTCAGGGTCTACCCGCCTGGCGCTTCGGAGCCGTCACTCACCATCAAGTCTGGTATCGAGGCCCCCGTGGCGCTGGCGGTCGATTCGACGGGGCTGCTCTACGTCGCCGACAGTCCGCTCA
>JBAPZS010000443.1:0-2878 GCA_049285355.1 Candidatus Cybelea sp.
CTGTGGGGGAGCGATCACTACGCGCGCGAGCTGGCCGCTCGTCACGCGCCGGTTCTGGCCGTGCTCAACAACGATATCGTGGGAAACTCGGTCGGCGGCGACGGCGTCTCCGAGCCCGACGTCATCCGCGTCTTTAGTCAAGCCCTGCCGGTTGGAACCGATATCAAGCGCGTCAACCTGGTCGGCTCGGAAAACGACTCGCCTTCACGCGAACTCTCGCGCTTCATCGCCGAGGTCGTGCCGGTCTACCTCCCTGACTTTTCCGTCCGGCAGATCTTTCGCTCCGATCGCTTCCTGCGCGGCGGCGACCAGCAGTCGTTCCAGGATGCGGGATTCGCCGCCGCCGTGCGCTTCGTCGAGCCGAACGAGAACTTTACCCACCAGCATCAGGACGTTCGCGTCCAAGACGGAGTACAGTACGGCGATCTTCCGCAGTATATGGATTGGCAGTACCTGCGGCGCGCCACTCAAGCCAACGTCGCCGCGTTAGGAACGCTGGCGTTCGGACCCGCGCCGCCGGGGAACGCAAAGATGCTGCTCGCACATCTCGGGTACGATTCGACGCTGCAATGGAAGCGCGCCGGCGATGCAGCCTCCTACGAGATCGTCTGGCGCGCCACCGACGCCGCGCAGTGGCAGCACGCTAAGGATGTTGGTGACGTGACACAGGCAACTGTGCCGGTCTCTAAAGACGATTACATTGTCGGGGTGCGCAGCGTCGACGCTAACGGGCTTCGCAGCCCCGCCGTCTATCCGGTCGCCGCGCGGGAGTAGATCGGGGGGACCGATATGCTCGCGCGCTCGGAAGGCGGCCAGATGGCTCGCAGCACCGCTTTGTAACGCGAGCGTTGCGCGATGGGGCCAAACCACGGCAGGGTACGCAGCATCAGCAACGCCGGCTCGCGCTCTTTTAGAGCGCGTTCGAGATGCTCCAGCGCCTCCTCGAGCCGCCCGAGTCCAACGGCTACGGTTGCGAGATTGAAACCCACGACGTAATCGGTGCGCGCCATCTCCTGCAAGGCCCGGTAGATACTCTCACCGCGCTCGATATCTCCGCACTCGGCATACGCGCGGCCGAGCAGCGGCAGGCGCAGCGCGATGTCTTCCGCCCGGTCCTGCGGCAGCAAGAGCAGATCCGCAAGCGCCTCTCCGGGTTGTCCGTTCAAGATGTAGGCCGCAGCCCGGTGACGGCGGGCTACCGAGAAATCCGGTCCGGTTTCGATCAAAGCCGTGAGCGCGTCGAGAGCGCGGCGGTAATCGCCGCTATGGAGAAAGATGCGAGCCAGAAAAAGCTGCAGCGGGGGCGACGACGCTTCGATCGCGAGCGCGTGGCGCATCTCTTGTAAGGATCGCTCGCTCGAACCCTTGCAGATATAGAACCACGCGGCGCTGGTATAGACCGATGTGGATTTGGGATTGAGGGCGATCGCGGTTGAGATCTCGCGTTCGGCCGCCGCCCAGTTCCAACCGCAAAGAAGCAGGATCGTGCCGAGGGTCGCGCGAGCCTCGGCGGAGGAGGGGTCGATTTCGAGCGCGCGCACGATTGCGGCCTTCGCCTTCGGAAACGTATACGAGCCCGGAGCGTAACAGGATTCGGCCATGCACGCGTACGCGCGCGCCAGCCCGATCAGCGCCGGCACGTGCTCTTTGTCGATCCGCAGGACCACCTCAAACTCTTCGGCGGCAGCGCAGAGAGCGCTCGCGGTTCGTTTCTCCAGTAGGTAGGAGCCCCGGCAATAGTGATGGAGCGCCTCCGGGCTCCCGCTCAAGAATGGATCGGCGCGAGCGTCGAGAGTGCCGGCGCCGCGATTGGGTAACTTCGGAGCGACGACGCTGACGGGCGCAACGAACCGGTAGCCCTTACCCCGCACCGTAACCAAACACGCACGGTCCCTCGCACGCTCGACGAGGAGCCGTCGCAGCATGTACACGTGCTGCGAAAGATTACCGTCGCTTACAGCGCAGTCGGGCCAAATCTCCGACGCGATCGTCTCCTTATCTATGACGTTACCGTTAGAGTGTATGAGCAAGATCAGCAGTTGCGTCAGGCGCCCGGGAAGAGGCACGATGGCCTTGCCGGTCGTAAGCAACCCCCGTGCCGGGTCGAAGCGACAGGCTCCAAACTCGTAGATCGGTGAGATCTTCGATTGGGCCTCCATCTCGCTCCGAGCGTCGAACATCAACCTTCAAATGTTCGGCAACCACTATTTGTGACGTCGCCGGGAGCGAAGGCATCGCCAGTTTTTCAGCTACGGCTGCAAAGGCCGCATTCCATGAAAGGCCGGTCAGCGCCACGACGGCCAACGCCAGCATCTCCGCAACCGGCAAGCGCGTCCTATCGGCATGCCGTACGAAGGCGGAATCGGTTTGCACCAGCATCGCTCTCGCTCGCGCAAGATCGTCGCCTCCGCAATCCCGAAGAATGGCTGCGTCGACGACCGCAGCTAGCCAACTTTCGACGGCTGGGCGGCGTTGCGGACTCTCGCCGAGCATCTCCGGCACTATCAACGTGAGCCGTTCGTAGAGCACGGCCGTGAGCATGCGGTCCGAACGGTGCCGCCGGCTGTAGACGGGTTGCGGAAAAAGGCTGCTTGCCAGCATGCGATCTTGCGTCGGCAGAAGGCGCTGTATGGCGCGCGCTCGCCAAAATTCGGCGCCTGCGCGATCTCCGCGTGCGTCGTCGGCTGCACCGAGAACGGCTGCCGCCGCCGCCGACAACCCGCCAAATCCTAGCCGCTCGCAACGCTCCCAACTCCGCATCGCGAGGCTCTGCGCGCTATTCCACTCGCGCTCTTGCACGAGACGGCGGGCCGTTGCGACCTCCTCTGCGACCCGATCCCAACGGCGACGCGGATGGTCGATCGCTCTATCCCACGGT
>JBAPZS010000444.1:0-2880 GCA_049285355.1 Candidatus Cybelea sp.
AAGTACGCGATGGCATCGCCGAAGACCGAAACGTCGCGTACCGAGGTCTCCCGCAGAGCAGTCGTCATACGTTACCTTTCCCGATTGTAAGGCCGGAGCCTTGGCTTACACATTGAATCGAAAGTTCACGACGTCGCCCTCTTGCATGACATACTCGCGGCCCTCGCTGCGGACGCGCCCGGCGGCGCGCAACGCCTCCATGGTCTGGTACTCCACGTAATCCTGGAACGCGACGATCTCCGCGCGGATGAAGCCGCGCTCGATATCGCTGTGAATGCTCGCGGCCGCCTGCGGTGCCTTCGTCCCCTTGCGAATCGGCCAGGCGCGGGCTTCCTTCTCGCCGGCGGTCAGGAACGTCGTGAGGCCGAGCAACTCGTAGGCCTCGGCGGCCAAGTCGTCGAGGCCGCTGCGCGCGATCCCCAGCTCCTTGCGAAACTCCTCCGCCTCGGGCTCCGAGAGGCCGGCCAGCTCCGACTCGACCTTGCCGCTGAGCACGATCGTCCGGCCCCCGTCCTCGACGGCGATCGCGCGAACGGTCCGCACGCACTCCGAATCCACGCCGATCTGGGTCTCGTCCACGTTGGCCACGTAGAGCACGGGCTTGGAGGTGAGGAGGAAGGAGTCGGCGGCGACCTGTGCCTCGAGCGAGCCGGGAGCGAAGCGGCGCGCCGGGCGGGCCTCTTCGAGCGCGGCCGTCAGGCGCTTCGCGGCGGCCAGATACTCGCGCATCTTGGGGTCGGTGCGTATTTCGCGCTCGATCCTGGGCAGGCGTTTGCGCATCGTCGCGAGGTCCGCCAGCGCCAACTCGATGGCGATGATCTCGCAATCGCGGCGGGGATCCAGCGCTCCCTCGACGTGCGTGACCTCGTCATCCTCGAAGCAGCGCACGACCAACGCAATCGCGTTGGTTTCGCGAATGTGGCTCAGGAAGGCATTTCCGAGTCCCTCGCCGGCGCTGGCGCCACGCACGAGACCCGCGATGTCGACAAAGCGTACGGTCGCCGGGACGATGCGTGCCGCGCTAACGAGGCGTTGCAGGACCGCCAAGCGTGCATCCGGCACCGCGACCTCGCCGACGTTGGGCTCGATGGTCGCGAATGGATAGTTTGCAGCGAGGGCCTGTGCCGAGCGCGTCAGTACGTTGAATATCGTGGATTTCCCGACGTTGGGCAACCCCACGATTCCACAGGAGAGCGGCATATCTCGAGGCCGCGGGTTCGCTGGCCGGCAAGAAAATCCGGCGGGGGTGTCGGATAGGTCGCATATGCGTCAAATGAAGGTCGACAAGCTCGGAATCGACCTCCTAACCCACGATCCCGTGGTCATCCTCAAAGATATGGACGGCTCGCACTACCTCCCGATTCTCATCGGCCCGTTCGAAGCGACGGCGATCGCGCTCGCACTGGAAGGCGCACCGGTGCCGCGGCCGCTCTCACACGATTTGATGCGCAACATTTTAGAGAGCCTAAGCGCAAATCTCGAGCAGGTCGTGATTCACGACATCAAAGATTCGACGTTTTTCGCTAAGCTCGTCGTGCGCATGAACGGCGAGTTGCAAGAGATTGATGCGCGACCGTCGGATGGAATCGCGCTTGCGCTGCGCGTGCCCGCGCCGATCTTCGTCTCCGATAAGATCGTGCTCGAAGAAGGAACCGCGGATAAGCGCCCCGTCAACGACGCGGAGATGGCCCGTTTCAAAAAGTTTCTCGACGATCTCAAACCCTCGGACTTCAACCGTTAGGACAGGCTATGAACAACGTTGTATGGTTTGGCCGGGTTATCGGATGTGCTGCAATAGTTGCCGTGGCTGGTTGCGCGGCGGCCTCCGGCGTTGGAGTGCCGGCGGCCGGCAGTTCGACCGCAAGCGGTAACGCGGTTACGTCCGGGCCCAGGTACCTGTTACCGCGCTTTGCGTCGCGTTCGCTCGCGCAGCCGGCGACGAGTGGCATTGGGTACAATGGCGGCCCGGTACTCGAGGAGCCGCGGCTCTATCTCATCTTCTGGGGCTGGCGCAGCGGCGGGGATCCCGACGGCGTGAAGTCGCTGCTGCTTCAGTATGCGAGGTCGGTTGGCGGGAGCGGCTACAACGACATCTATTACGCAGTACTACGGGCAGTCAGGCAACATCAAGAACCCGGCCCACCAGTTTGGCGGCGAGTGGCTCGATGAAACGAACAAGCTGCCCGCACAACCGACCGATGCGCAGATCGCCGGCGAGGCGGTGCGCTACGTCAAGAAGTTCGGTTACGATGCAAATGGTGCGTATGTGGTTGCCACGCCGCACAACCGCAACACGCAGGGCTTCGGCACGGAGTTCTGTGGGTATCACAATGCGACCACCTACCACGGTAAGACGCTCGCGTACGTGAATCTCTCGTACATCCCGGATGCGGGCGCGAATTGCGGCGCGAACTTCATTTCGCCGCCTCCCGACGAGAGCGCGGCCGACGAAGGCGTAACGATCATCCTCGGCGCGATGTACGGCAACGCGATAACCGATCCTAAGCCGCCGACCGGCTGGGACAGTGGCCTCGAGATCAGCGGTCCGTGCATTTGGGTGAATATTCAAAACGATCCCTACGGCTCGCATTCGTACACGGCGCAGCCGATGTTCAGCGACGCCTCCGGCACCTGCGTGCACAGCTACCAAAAGTAGCCCTTCGAAACTTCGACAAGCGGGGTTTGCTAGAAGTCGCTGTCCACGTCTCCATCGTCGGGCGGCCGGCTTAAGAAGTAGCTCTCGCCCAGCGGCACGGGAATCCGTACGAACTTGCGCGGCGGCGCATCGTAGTCGAAGAAATCGCCGAGATCGTTGGCGCGCACGTCGGTCGTCCCGAGCGAACCCAAGTTGAAGGTCTTTTCGACGAACTTGAGGATGCT
>JBAPZS010000445.1:0-5930 GCA_049285355.1 Candidatus Cybelea sp.
ACCACACCTCTCGACACGCTTGAGCACGCACATCCATTGTTGGAGTGGCTCTTCGCCGGCGGCTTATTGGTTTTGGATGGAGATGCGGAGTCGGTCTGCACTCAGCATGGCCGTGGAGACCACATCCAGGGATGGGAAGTGCTCGAGCCGATCCAATTGCTCCGCGACAGTGAAGTTCTTCAAGTGCGACGCCGCGGAGAGATCGCCGTCCTGAAGATCGAGCGAGATCGGGACCAGCACGCGGACATAAAAGCTGCGTTTGAACGCGAGGCAGCCCTTGACGAAGCGGTGCGGGAAGCGGTCGCTCCTCGAATCGTCGAGCACGGCGAATATGATCACCGATGCTATCTAGTTGTAGAATGGTACCCGGGAGTAAACGTCGAGAACTACGCGGAGGAGTTGCGGGGTGGCGGCGATAGACGCGGGATCCTCGAGCTTTCCCGAAGGATCGTTTCTGCTTATGCGCGCCTCCACGAGTCAGGGTTCGTTCACGGCGACGTTCATCCGCGCAACATCTTGGTAAACAGCACGGGCGAGATTGGCCTGATTGATTTTTCCTATTCGGCGAAAATTGGTGCCGCCGATGGACCGGCGCGCGCGGGAATCGGATTTTTCTTTGAACCCGAATATGCAGCTGCGGCGCTCGACGGAGCGAAGCTTCCGGCTGTCGGAAGACCCGGCGAGCAATACGCGGTTGCCGCCCTGCTCTATTTGCTTACCACGGGTGATTACTACGCGGATTTCTCGCTTGAGAGAGAACGGCTTCTTAGGCAAGTC
This sequence comes from Candidatus Cybelea sp., assembly GCA_049285355.1. Lineage (GTDB taxonomy): Bacteria > Vulcanimicrobiota > Vulcanimicrobiia > Vulcanimicrobiales > Vulcanimicrobiaceae > Cybelea. The sequence goes on from JBAPZS010000445.1 coordinate 778, forward strand.
GTGGGCGATGAGCCTCAGTCGTTCGTCGACCGGAGCGTTGCGCCGTGGCCCGACCTCGAGATTGTTCTGCGGAGAGCGCTTTCAAAATCCCCTACTGGACGGTATCCTTCTTTGGGCGCGATGGCGAACGCTTTGGCTAAAGTTAAGGTGCCGACCGGGGATCAAATGTGGTCCGCCTCCAAGTTGTCCGCGAGTTCGCTTTTCGATCGTGTGACGGCGGAGTTTGGTGCGGCAGGCACTTTCGGGGCGACCGACCTCGTCGCGCCAACGGCCTCGCTCTTCTCCGGCGCTGCGGGTGTCGCATGCGCGTTCTACCGGCTAGCGCTTTGCTCGGGCGATGCGGAATATCTGGCGGCCGCCGATATGTGGCTCACGCGCGCGGAAGACCGCGTGAACACTGCGGACGGCTTTGTCGATCCGGAGAACGGCCTGACCGAAAAGACCGTCGGCTCGATTACGCCGTTTCACACCGCGAGCGGGGTGGCTGCGATGCGCGTGCTGGTTGCGCACGCGCAGGGCGACGCCAGGGAGACTCGCGAGGCTGCGAGGCGCTTCGTAGGCCTGGTGCGACAAAGCGTAAGATGCGTGAATCGCGACCTCACGCTCGGGCGCAGCGGCGTCTTACTTGCGGCAGCGCTCCTCGGTGATGTGCTGCCGGACGACGCACCCGAGCGTTTGGAGCTTGCCCGCATAGGCAGCGAGTTGCTTGCAAGCCTCTGGCACGAACTCAACGAGTTGCCGGTGCTTGCGCGCCTGCACGAAAACCTAGGCATGGCCCACGGATGGAGCGGTTACATCTACGCAGCGCTGCGTTTTTGCCGTACGTTCGGCTGCGCGCAACCGCACCGCTTATGCGAGCGCCTGACGGAGGTCGCGCAACTTGCAGAGCCATGGGGTCGCGGGCTGCGTTGGCGTTGGGTTGATCGCGGCGGCGACGTTGGAACGACACCTGGCTGGTGCAACGGAAGCGCGGGTTTCGTACAGCTCTTCACTCTGGCCCACCGTGAGTTCGGCGAGAAGCGTTACCTTGACAGCGCGATCGGCGCCGCTTGGAACGCTTGGGAGGGCGGAAATGGAAGCGGTACGCTCTGCTGCGGCGAAGGTGGGCGCGCCTATGCGCTTGTCAGGCTAGCGCAACATGTAGGAGACGACGCGTGGCTGGCCCGTGCTAAGGGACTTGCAGAACGCGCAGCAACTGTGATCGGTCAGAGCTCGATCGAGGCACAGAGCCTTTTTCAAGGGCGCGTGGGAGTTGCGCTTCTGGCCGCGGATCTCGAACGTCCAGAGACCGCCGCCTTTCCGTTTCTCGAAGATGAAGGCTGGCGGTAAAGCGCTCGCGCTCGTCGGTTTAGTCGCCCTTGCGTGTTGCACCAAGGCCGCGGCGCCGCGGGCGGGTCAGCGCCATCCGTGGACGATCCCCGGAGTCTTCCGCTACGAAGTCCCGTCAGATCCAAAGAGTTTGAACCCTCTTACGTATCCGCTCGAACCGACGCTGACGATCGCCACGTTCATCTACTCGTGGGCGATCCGCTACGATGGCAAAGCCCATCCCTTCCCCGATGCGTTGCGCGAAGTTCCGACTGTGGGCAACGGTGACGTCAGCCGCGACGGCCTGACGCTCCGGTACAAGCTGCGTCGCGGGATGAAGTGGCAAGACGGGCAACCGTTGACCTGCGACGATCTGCGCTTCACCTGGCGGGCCGTCATGAATCCCAGCAACGACGTAGCATCTACCGATGGCTACAACGATATCCATGATATCGACTGCTCCAATCCATACGTCGCGGTGATCCACATGACGCGGGTCTACGCGCCGTATCTGCAACAACTCTGGAGTGCCGCGGGCAGCGTACCAATCCTCCCGGCGCACATCCTCTCCAGGTACAATGACGCGAAGGGCTCCCTCAACTCGGCACCCTACAACGCGCTGCCGGTTGGAAGCGGTCCATTCCGCGTCGTCTGGTGGCGGCGTGGGGAAGAGGTTCGCTTAGCGGCAAATCCCGGCTTCTATCTCGGGGCACCGCGTCTTCGGGAGGTCATCTTTAAAATTCGTCCCGGGGGCGACTCCGCGATGCAGCTACGTGTTCATGAGGTGGACATGGCACTGCCGTCGGCCAAAGATTGGCCGCGGTTGGCTGGGCTCGTCGCCGATCCGAAGAATGGCTTCGTCACGGGTCATCTCGATGAGTTCGAGTGGACACACATCGATTTCAACCTCGACCGACCGATCGTCAGCGATCGGAGCGTGCGCGCCGCGCTGGCCTATGCCACAGACCGACGCGAGATCCTTACGAAGCTCTTGCACGATCTGCCGATTCCTGCGGAGACCGACCAGAGTCCTCGCCTTTCGTGGGCGTTTACCAGCGACGTGCCGCATTATCCGTACGATCCGCAAAAAGCCCGCGCACTGCTCGAGTCCGATGGGTGGAAGGTCGGGGCGGACGGCATCCGCGCGAAGGGTGGCCGTCGATTGGCGTTCACGTTTAGCGCGTGCGCAGAGTATAAAGGGGAGGTCGCAATTCAAACCCTAGTCCAACAGCAGTGGCGGCAAGTTGGCGTAGACGCCGAGATCAAGAACTACTCGCACAATCTCTTTTTTGACTATTCGCCGGCCGGTATTCTCGAGGGAGGATACTACGACGTGGCGATTCAGAGCTCCTCAAGCGGTCCAGATCCCGACCACAGCGCACTGTATTCGGCGAATAACGTGGCTCCTCGAGGGCAGAACACGCTCCGATGGCGCAATGCTGCTGCCACTGCGGCGATGAGAGACGCGCTTGCGAGCGTAAATCAGTCGCGCCGGAAGCGCGACTACATCGTCGCGCAGCAGCAACTAGCGCGCGACGTCCCGACGATTGTAATCGCCTTCGTACGCGCCCCGATCGTGTACAGTGCCGATCTGCGAGGTTTTGATGTTTCTCCGGTCTCTGTTTTTTGGGATCCCTGGCGACTCTCGATCTAGTAAGGCACTGTCGCCGCTATCGCCTGCTCCCGAGTTAGCACCGCGCCGGCGGCCATCTGCTCGGCGAGCGCGTCGGCTGTCATGAGCTCGCTCAACAACTCGATGGTTCGTCTGCGCTCCCACTCTTGAACAATTGTTTGCGCCGAGCCAAGTGCCGCGAGTTGAGCGTCGACGAAGCCTAAGATGCGCGCCGATCGGCTATAGGCAGCGTACCGGCCATCGTGGGTGTCGTGCGGTCGCAGCGCTAAACCTGCCGCGAAGTGTTGAAGGGCATAGGCTGCGACGACGTCCAGATGCTGCTCGGTCGCAATCCCAAGTGCTTCGCGCGCGCGATTCTCGGCTTCATCGTAGCGAGCCGATGCCAGCAAATAGATCGACAGCGTGTTGAGTGCCGAGGCAATGCAGCGTGCGTCATTATACTCACGGGCAAGCGCGTACGCCTTCAAAGCGTGGTCGAGTGCCAGGTTTCCATCGCCGGCAGAGAACTCGTACATACCCAGATCGTTGAGCGCATATGCCAGATCGACCCTATGAAACTCCATTTCATAAATCGGAAGGACATCAGTAACGTAGGCGCGAGCGATTGCGAACTCGCCGGCCTTAGCGGTTGCGTATGCGAGGCATCGCAGAGTCCACGCGATGGCGCGTCGATCCTGTAGCTTGCGCGCGGTCTCCACGGCCTCTTCGATGAGCACCTTTGCTTCGGCGACCCTTCCAAGCGATGTGAGAGCGTTTCCGGCCATGGCTTGAGCAGTCATGATTCCGCGCCAATCCGCGATGTCACGGTACCGCACGACCGCCTCTTGAGCGTTAATAACTGCAGCTTTGTACTCGCGAAGAAAGAAGGCGATGCTCGCCTTCCGTTGCGTCAGATTTGCGAGGACCTCTTTCGGCGTTTGGGGATCGGCCAAGTCAAGCGCGAGATTGACCCAGCGCCTTGCCGCCGCCGGCGTGACGCCGACGGGGAAGCCCGCGGCCAGACGCTGCCCGAGTAGAATGTCGCCGCGCTCGCTCAACGCCCACTGCATGGCGGCTTGCCAGTTGTCGAGCTCGTTTCGATCCAGTTCGTCGCGGGCGGACGCCGGTAGCTCGGCGGCCGCGACGTACGCTGTCGCGAGACGCCGGGCTACGAGCTGCTCTTCGCCATGCTCCACGAGCTGCTCGCCTGCGTATTCGCGGAACGATTCCAAGAGCCGGTAGCGAGACTCGGTTCCTTCGAAATCGGCGACGACTAGAGACTTGTCGACCAGCGACGAGAGCCACTCTAGTACGTCATATTTAGTAGCGGTCTCGCTCTCGTAAAGCGCAGTAGCGGTCGCGAGCGTACAGCCGGCGGAAAAAATCGACATGCGTTCGAAGAGCTGCCTCTCCCGCTCGTTAAGGAGATCGTAGCTCCAGTCGATCGCCGCGCGCATCGTCTGCTGGCGCGGGAGCGCCGTACGTTCGCCGCCGGTAAGAAGCCGAAAGCGATCGCCGAGCCCTTCGGCAATGGCCTTGACCGGCAAGAGGTTGACGCGCGCGGCTGCCAACTCGATTGCGAGCGGGATACCGTCGAGGTGGCTGCAGAGCTCTTTGACCGTCGGCGCGGTATCCTCGCTAAGCGCGAAGCGATGGTCGACGGCGCGCGCGCGGTCGGCAAAAAGCCCCACCGCCGCCGTTAGACTCAACGAGGGCAACCGATAGATGTACTCGCCCGAGACTTTCAAGGGTTCGCGGCTGGTGGCCAAGATACGAACGCGCGTGCACGTCGCCAAGAGCGTCCCGGCGACGGTTGCGGCCTCGCCGATGACGTGCTCGCAGTTGTCGAGGACGAGCAGCATCTGCCGGCTCTGGAGGTAGGCGAGGAGTGCTTGCAGCGGCGGCTGATTGGGCGCCGGCTGGATCCCCAGCGCCGAGGCGATCGCCGAAACCACAAACGACGGATCGGTAACCGGCGCCAAACCGGCAAAGCAGACGGCGTCTTCGGTTGCCTCACCGAGCGCACTTCCGACTTGTAAGGCCATCTGCGTTTTTCCAATGCCGCCCGAGCCCGTGATCGTCACGAGGCGATGCTCGCGCACCAGCGCGGTAATCTCTGGGAGCTCGGTCTCGCGTCCCACGAAGCTGGTCAAGGCGAAGGGCAGCGTCGACGCCGGGCTGCTCGGCCACGGCGGGGTCGCGGCCGCAGCGACGCCGCGGCGGATTAGCCCGG
>JBAPZS010000446.1:0-3092 GCA_049285355.1 Candidatus Cybelea sp.
GGTGCACGACGCAGAGTTCTTCAAGCACCAACCGCCCGACCAGCGCCCACCGGATAACGAGTAAAGGAGGCTAACTCATGCGTCGCACTACGACCACTCGCGCTCTCGGGCCGATTGCGGCCGCTGCGCTGTTCCTCTCCGCCTGCAACGGCGGCGCTCCAACCATCCCCTTGGGCATGCAAACCGCACAAAGGTCGATTCAAGCGGTCGCGCGTCACTCGTCGAGCGGCAAGATTCAGCACGTCGTCATCATCGTTCAAGAGAACCGCAGCTTCAACAATCTCTTCTACGGATTTGTTGGCGCCCACACCGCGAAGTACGGCTACGATACGTACGGGCACCAGATTGCGCTTCAGCCGGTTGGCCTCGAAACGTATTGGGACATCGAACACGACTTGAACGGCTTCCTGGCTGCGTGCAACGGCACCGGCAGCTTGCCCGGCACCAACTGCCAGATGAACGGCTTCGACCACGAGTACTGGAGCTGCGGCAACTACTGCCCAAACCAAAACCCGCCGTATAGCTACGTCCCGCACTCCGAGACCAAGCCGTACTTCTTCATGGGCAAGCACTACGTGCTGGCCGACGAGATGTACGCCTCGAACCTCGACGCCAGCAGCTTCATCTCGCACCAGTACATCATCGCCGGCCAGGCGAGTTCGGCCGTGAACTTTCCTTCGTACGGGTGGGGTTGTGAGTACGGCAGCGGCAATAGCATCTCGACGATTACCCAGGAGCGCCAGTACGGCAACAACATCCCGATGTGCTGGAACAACGACACGATCGGCCAGGAGATGGACAAGGCGAAGCTCTCGTGGGCCTTCTATGCGTGCGCCCTCGGCTCCGACACCGGTTCCATCTGGAGCGCATACCAGAACATCATCTACGTCTACAACCATTCCGACTGGACCAACGACGTCATCTCGCCGCCGAGCAGCTTCCTGAGCGACGTCACGAACGGGAAGCTCCGTGACGTGAGCTGGGTCACGCCGACGTTTTCAAACTCCGATCACGCGGGCTCCGGCTCCAACACCGGCCCCGCCTGGGTCGCCTCGCTGGTCAACGCGATCGGCGAATCCAAGTACTGGAACTCGACGGCGATCTTCATCTTCTGGGACGACTACGGCGGCTGGTACGACCCGAAGCCGCCCGCCATGGTGGATTACGATGGGCTCGGCATGCGCATCCCCATGCTCATCGTTTCGGCGTACGCTAAGCGCGGCTACATCGACCATACGCACTACGAACACGGCAGCATCTTGAAGTTCGTGGAAGACACCTTCGGCCTGCCGCGGATGGCGGCCAGCGATTCGCGCGCGAACTCGCCCGACAATGCCTTCGACTTCAACAAACCGCCGAGAGCGTTTCGCGTCGTTCCGTCGGTGCACGACGTGAATTTCTTCATGCACCAACCGCCGGACCACCGTCCTCCGGATAACGGGTAAGGGAGACCAATCATGCATCGCATTTCGACCAAGTTCGCTCTCTGGCCGATCGCGGCCGCCGCGCTGTTCCTCTCGGCCTGCAACGGCGGTGGCGCTCCAACCGTGCCGCCGGGCATGCAAAACGCGCAGAGAACGATTCACGCGGTTGCGCGCCACTCGTCGAGCGGCAAGATCCAGCACATCGTCATCATCGTTCAAGAGAACCGCAGCTTCAACAATCTCTTCTACGGATTTGTTGGCGCCCACACCGCGAAGTACGGCTACGATACGCACGGGAATCAGATCGCCCTTCAGCCGATCGGCCTCGAGACGACCTGGGATATCACGCACGACCTGAACGACTTTTTGGCCGCCTGCAACGGCACCGGCAGCTATCCCGGAACCAACTGCCAGATGAACGGCTTCGACAACGAACATTGGGGCTGCTACAGCAACTGCCCAAACCAGAACCCTCCGTACAGCTACGTGCCTCACTCCGAGACCAAGCCCTACTTCTTCATGGGCAAGCACTACGTGCTAGCCGACGAGATGTACGCCTCGAACCTCGACGCCAGCAGCTTCATCTCGCACCAGTACATCATCGCCGGTCAGGCCAGTTCCGCCGTGAACTACCCCTCGTACGGGTGGGGTTGTGAGTACGGCAGTGGCAATAGCATCTCGACGATTACCCAGGAGCGCCAGTACGGCAACAACATCCCGATGTGCTGGAGTAACGACACGATCGGCGAGGAGATGGACAACGCGAAGCTCTCGTGGGCCTACTATGCGTCGGCGGTTGAGGGAGACGGCGGCATTTGGAGCGCGTATCAAAACATCAGCCCGATCTATTACGGGAACGACTGGAAGAACGACGTCATCTCGCCGCAGACCAACTTCTTTAACGACGTCTCCAGCGGCAAGCTTCGCGCGCTGAGTTGGATCACGCCGACCTGCAAAAACTCCGATCATGCCGGCTGCGGCGGCAACACCGGCCCCTCCTGGGTCGCCTCGCTCGTCAACGCAATCGGCCAATCGAAGTACTGGGACTCGACGGCAATCTTCATCTTCTGGGACGACTACGGCGGCTGGTACGACCCGAAGCCACCCGCCATGGTGGATTACGATGGGCTCGGCATACGCATCCCCATGCTGATCGTCTCGCCGTACGCGAAGAAGGGTTACATCGACCACAAGCACTACGAACACGGCAGCATCTTGAAGTTCGTGGAAGACACCTTCGGCCTGCCGCGACTAGCGGCCAGCGACACGCGCGCGAACTCGCCCGACAATGCGTTCGACTTCAACAAGGCTCCGAGAGCGTTTGAAGTCGTCCCATCGGTGCACGATGTGAAATTCTTCATGCGCCAGGCGCCGGACCATCGTCCTCCGGATAACGGGTAACGGAGCCTAGTTCATGCGTCGCATCACGAGCCTCAGCGCTCTCTGGCCGATCGCGGCCGCCGCGCTGCTCCTCTCGGCCTGCAACGGCGGCGGCGTTTCACCCATTCCGTTGGGCATCCAAAACGCGCAAAATATGATTGCGGCCGTCGCGCGCCATCCATCGAGCAGCAAGATCCAGCACATCGTCATCATCGTTCAGGAGAATCGCAGCTTCAACAATCTCTTCTACGGCTTTCCAGGCGCGCATACTGCAACGTTCGGCTACGA
>JBAPZS010000447.1:0-2934 GCA_049285355.1 Candidatus Cybelea sp.
CTCCAAACCGTCGAAAGCACCGCCGCAGATAAAAAGCACGTTGGTAGTGTCGATTTGAATGAACTCTTGATGCGGGTGCTTGCGGCCGCCCTGCGGAGGCACGTTGGCGGTCGTACCCTCCAATATCTTGAGCAGCGCCTGCTGCACGCCCTCGCCTGAGACGTCGCGCGTGATGGACGGATTCTCGCTCTTGCGCGCGATCTTGTCGATCTCGTCGATGTAGACGATGCCCTTCTCGGCGCGCTTGACATCGTAATCTGCGGCTTGGATCAGCTTGAGCAAGATGTTCTCGACGTCCTCACCGACGTAGCCGGCCTCGGTGAGCGAGGTGGCATCGGCCATCGCCAACGGAACGTCGAGAATCTTTGCGAGCGTCTGCGCGAGATACGTCTTACCGGAGCCGGTAGGGCCGACCAGCAAGATGTTCGACTTCTGCAGCTCGACGTCGTCGGCGGTTCCGCCGGCGTTGATCCGCTTATAGTGATTGTAGACGGCAACCGCCAGAGACTTCTTCGCGCGTTCCTGACCGATCACGTACTGGTTGAGAATATGGTTGATCTCTTTGGGCTTGGGAATGTTCCGAAGCCGAAGACTCTCGTCGACGTTCTTGTAGAGCTCTTCCTCGATGATCTCGTTGCAGAGCTCGATACACTCGTCGCAAATGTAAACGCCCGGCCCGGCAATGAGTTTGCGGACCTGCTCCTGGGATTTTCCACAGAAGCTACACTTTAGTTGACCCTTATCGTCCCCGAAGCGGAACATGACGCGTTCCGGAATCCTCCACGGCTATGCCGGCATGGGCAGGCTTTGACGATTTTCGATGATTTGGTCGATTATCCCGTAGTCCTTGGCCTCTTTGGCAGTCATATAATAGTCCCGTTCGATGTCCTTGAGAACCTGGTCGAGCGGTTTCTTCGTCGTCTCTTCATAAATTCGCGCGACCGTCTGGCGGGTCGCGATGAGGTCGCGGGCCGCGATCTCGACGTCGGTGGCCTGCCCCCCGATTTGCGAGACCCACGGCTGGTGGATCACGACCTTCGCGTTGGGGAGGGCGTAGCGTTTCCCCGGCGCCCCTCCGGTCAAGAGAATCGAGCCCATCGAAGCGGCGAACCCCATGCAGATCGTCGCCACGTCGGGTTTTATGAAGCGCATGGCATCGTAGACTGCCAGCCCGGCCGTGACGCTGCCGCCCGGGCTGTTGAGGTACATATCGATGTCTTTATCGGGATCTTCTTTCTCTAAGAAGAGCAGTTGAGCGATGACCAGGCTCGCGAGATGGTCGTCGATCGGGCCGCCGACGAAGACGATGCGGTCCTTGAGCAGTCGTGAATAGATATCGTAGGCGCGTTCGCCGCGCGCGGTTTGCTCCACGACCATCGGTACTAAATGTCCCATAAGCGTCTTAACTACGACGGGGCGGCCGGAGTTTCTTGGTCGCCGACCTCGGCATTATCGATCAGCAAGTCGAGCGTCTTGGTGCGCACGATCCCTTCCATCAACGAAAGTAAGTTATTTCCCAGCGCTTTACGAATGCGGGCGACTGGCTGACCGTAGCGACGCGAAAGGACTTCGAGCTCCGCTGCAATGTCGGCGGGCGTCGCAACGATCTTCTCCGCCTTGGCGATTTGCTCGACGAGGATCGTCGTTTTTACGCGTGACTGCGCATCCGGGCGATGGCCGGCACGCAGCTCCGCCTCGCTTTTTCCGATGCGCTGCAGATACTCATCGAAGGTGGAGCCGCTCGTCACCGCCGCGCCGGCGGCATCTTCCATAATACGGTCCAGCTCCGTCTCCACCATCGATTCCGGCAGCGCGAAGTCGTGGGCGGCGAGGAGCTGCTCGAGCACCGCATTGCCGACCAAACGTCGCGACCGCGCGGTTGCGACCGCGTCGAGTCGCCGACGCAGATCGGCCCGCAACTCGTCGACGGTTTGGTTGCCCGAGAGGGCCTGCGCAAACGCATCGTCGATCGCGGGGAGCTCAAACTCTTTGAGATCGTGCAGCTTCATCGCGAAGACGGCCGGCTTGCCGGCCACCGCGGAGGCGGCATAGTCCTCCGGAAAGCGCACCTCCACGTTCCGGCTCTCGCCCGGCGACATGCCGACGATGCCACCGACAAATCCCGGTACGAACCGCCCTTCGCTCAGCTCAAGCGTCTGGCCGGCGGCGCTCCCGCCTTCGAAGGGAACCCCCTCGATCGTCCCGGCGTAGTCCAGGGTCGCGACGTCGCCCAACTGGGCCGGTCGCGTGACCGGAACGAGCGTGGCCCGCTCTTTCGCCAAGGCCGTAAGGCTACGCTCGACTTCGTCGTCGGTGACCTCCACGGGCGGCCGGGCGACCAGGAGTCCCTTATAGGCGCCGAGCTCGATCAGGGGGCGTACTTCAACCGTCGCCTTGAGGCGCGTCGGGCGGCCGTGTTCCTCCTCGAGGACCTCGAGCTTCGGGCGGTCCACCGGATCGAGGTCGTGCTCTCGGATGACCCTCGCGTAGACCTCCGGCACGACATCGTCAACGGCCTGGCTCGTAACCGCCTCGCGGCCATATGCCTGCTCGAAGATCTTGCGCGGCACCTTGCCCTTGCGAAAGCCCGGCAGGCGGACCCCCTTGACCATCCTTTGAAAGGCGCGATCCTCCGCCGCCGCCAGTTCCTGGCCGGTGATCGAAAATTCGAGCGCTACTTGCGTCGGAGCGAGGCGGGTTAGTGTGGAGTCGGTCATAAGAAAATTAGCGGAAGACGAGATTCGAACTCGCGACCCTCGCCTTGGCAAGGCGATGCTCTACCACTGAGCTACTTCCGCGACAACCTCCGGGGTGCGGCATCTGGGCAAGCAGAGACTCGAACTCTGACGGGTTGCCCCACTGGATTCTAAGTCCAGCGCGTCTGCCAGTTCCGCCACTTGCCCGGCGACCCGGATAGATAGAACGCACCTGGTG
>JBAPZS010000448.1:0-3459 GCA_049285355.1 Candidatus Cybelea sp.
CGGCGATCAGGCAGACCCAGTATCCCGGGAAGATGCGCAAAACGCGATGCCACAGGTAGCGACCGAGACCACCTACGTGCTCGAAGCTTCGGGTAATCAGAAAACCGCTCAGGACGAAAAAACCGCCAACGGACAATAAGCCGCCTGAGAGGGCGCCGTGCGTCAGACGCGCGATAGGATCGTCCCCGAATCCGCCGAGGTTGTACGCGTGCGACCAGATCACGGCACTGGCGAAGAACAGGCGCAAAAAGCCGATCCCGTTGTTTCGAAAATCGATGCTTCCGAGCGTCATCGCAACCTATGACAAAGCACGCGGGCACTTAGCTCCCACCGCCCCATCTTAGCACCCGAACCAAGATTGCGAAAGCCCGGCGGTTCCTACCGCGACAGGCCTATGACGGGCGCTGCCGAAGCGGCGGGCGATGCGCGCCGGCAAGACCCCGTACCTTCTATTTTCCGTAATCGCACTTGCGGGTTGCGGAGGCCTCGGCTCGCCATCCGGTACGCCTGCGTTTCAAGGTATGCCGCGCGCCGCGCATCCGCTCTCGGCGGCCTCGCCGAGCCCCATTTCGCACGTCGTACTAATCATTCAAGAGAACCGCACCTTCAACGATTTCTTCGCGACGTTTCCGGGTGCCGATGGCACGACGGTCGGCAAAGTTCGCGACGACGCCCGCTGTCGACCGCCGATTCACCGGGGCCCGATAAAGTTGCAGAAGGTCGGCCTCTACCTCCCGTACGATCTCCTTCATAAGTACTCCGGGTATCATGCGGCCTACGATCACGGCGCGATGGACGCTTTCGACCGGATCAATTTCGCAAACGGCGTGCCGGAGTGCAAGCATCCCTATCAGTACACCGATCCGAAGCAAATCCAACCGTACTGGGATATGGCCAGCCAATACACGCTGGCCGAGCACATGTTCACGACGCAAGGCAGCGACAGCTTTACGGCGCATCAGGACCTGATCGCGGGCGGCGTGGTGGTTCGTCCCAACGAGGCGCTGATCGACTTTCCGTCGTGTTCGGGCCAACTCTGCCGCTGGGGCTGCGACGCGCCGGCGAAAACCTTCACGCACCTCATCACGAACGAGGACGTTTATCTCGCGAAACACGGCCCGTTTCCGTGCACCAACCAGTTCATCACGAACCCGCAGAGCTATCGGACGCTGCGCGATCTACTCGACGCAACGGGCATCACCTGGAAGTATTACGTACCGCCGATCCAATCGAACAACGGCCGGCTGCTCAGCGCCTTCGATATGATCGCGGCGGTGCGCTACGGCCCGGAGTGGACTACGAACGTCATCACTCCGCAGACGCAGATCATCAGCGACGCGGCCGACGGGCAGCTGGCGCAGATGTCGTGGGTGATCCCCAGCTCGCCCGACTCCGATCATCCGGGCGCTCAGAATGACCACGGTCCGGAGTGGGTTGCCGCCGTCGTCAACGCGATCGGCGAGAGCCAGTACTGGGACTCCACGGCAATCGTCGTCGTCTGGGACGACTGGGGCGGCTTCTACGACAACCTCGCGCCGCAACAGGTCGGCTTCGGCGGCTTGGGCTTTCGCGTGCCCTGTATCATCATCTCGCCGTACGCGCTCGCCGGCAACATCTCAACGACGCACTACGAGTTCGGCAGCATTCTGAAGTATATCGAAGAGAACTGGAACTTGGGTACGCTGGGCACTAGCGACGCCCGCGCGACGAGCATCCTCGACTCGTTCGACTACTCGCAGAACCCGATTCCCTTCACCCCGATTCCGTCGCCGTTGGGCAAAGAGTACTTCTTGCACGAAGAGCCGTCAACGCAACCCCCGGACACCGATTTCTAGATAATGGCGCTGCGGCTGGTCCTGGTCGTTATCGGAATGGGCCTATACCTCGGCCTTGCGGTGGCGGGGATGGGCGGCTTTGCGGCGTTCTTCTCGCATCCGTCGCTCATCGCGCTGACGGTTCTGTTTTTCGCGCTTGCGATCGTCGCGCTCTTTGCCGGCGGCAACGTGAGTCCGGGCGTGCGCGAGGATCGCGGCAACCGCTGGGTGGTCTGGGTCTTTATCGTGGTTGGATTCGCGGATGCATACATTCCGGCGTGGTGCGATAGTCATGGCGTGTGGACGCTGGATGGCGAGGCAGTCCGTTGGCTCGGCGTGCTGATCGTTGCCGTCGGCGGAACGCTGCGAATCGCGCCGATCTTCACGTTAGGCAACCGGTTTAGTGGGCTGGCTGCCATTCAACCGAATCACGCACTGGTAACGAGCGGCCTCTACGGCACGATCCGTCACCCGAGTTACCTCGGTCTGCTGCTCAGCGCGCTGGGCTGGGGCTTGGCCTTCCGCTCCGCGATCGGCGTGTTGGTGGCGCTGTCACTCATCATTCCGCTGGTCGCGCGCATGAATGCCGAAGAGCGGCTGCTTGCGTCGCACTTCGGAGCGCCGTACGATGCGTATCGCGCCAAGACGTGGCGGCTTATTCCGGGAGTGTACTAAGGCGATATCTCGAGGTCACCCTTCGACTCCGCTCAGGGTGACGCTGCTCCGCCGTTCGTGTTTTCGTCTTTGGAGAAGCCGGCGATTGCGCCGGTCGAGTCGGTGACGAAGAGCAGCGGCTGCTTACCGTTTTCGAAGAGCGCGATGTAGTGGTAGCGCTGATAGGTTTGCATCGTGTCGTGGCTGACGAAGTGCAGCCGTTGAAACTCGCCGTAGGAAGCGAACGAGTTACGAATCTGGGAGAGCAGCGTGGGCGTGAGTCCGGACTTCATCGCCGCGGTCATTCGCTCCGACGGCGTCTCTCCGCCGAGCAACTCGGCGACGAAGCGCGTAAAGGTCGCCGTGAGCGCGGGCGCCGGCGCGCCCGCCGGCTTTGCGGGCGGTTCGTCCTCGAAGAAGCCGACGATCGTGCCGTCTGAATCGGTCACGAAGGCGACGTACGGCGAGCCCTTGTCGAAGACCGCCATGTAGTGGTAACGATGGTAGCCTTGGGCGGTATCCTCGCGCTCGTAGCGCAATCGCCGAAAAGTTCCGTACGTCCCGAAGGTATGCTTAATTTGCGAGATCATCGTGGCGGACTGCGACTTCATCGTCTCGGAGGCGTTCGCGGGAACGCGCCCGGCGAGCACGTCGGTGAGAAACGTCGTAAAGCCCGCAGTGACGTCGGCCGGAGGCGCGGGAGCGGTCGCTTGCGCGACGACCAGCGCGACCACTGCAATCATCTGAATCATAGGCTAGCGAGCTTCGCGCCGGAGGGCGCGCGGCCCTCACTTGCGTACATGAGGCTATGGTGAGATGGGTCGTCGCCGCGCTCACGATGCTATTGAGCTGCGGCGTGACCAACGCCCAGCAGATCTTTGACGAGAGCTTTCGCCGGATGCAATCCTATCCGGTGCCGCCGTATGCCGTCTTCACGACGACGTGGCGCATCCGCCAAACGCCGATGGGCTACTACACCGGCGAGCGCAAC
>JBAPZS010000449.1:0-4217 GCA_049285355.1 Candidatus Cybelea sp.
GCCGCACGAAGTGCCGATAAACTTTCTTAATCCGCGCCCCGGCACGCCGTTCGGCAATCGCCCGCTGCTCGATCCGGTCGAAGCACTGCGCTTCGTTGCGATGGCGCGCCTCGCGCTCCCGACGGCGCTCGTGCGGTTCGCGGGCGGCCGCGAGCTCACGCTCAAGGCGCTGCAGGACGTCGGCATGCGCAGCGGCGCCAGCGGCATCGTGCTCGGCGACTATCTCACGACCAAGGGCCGCAGCGACGCCGACGACTTCTTGATGCTCGAACGGCTGGGCTTCGAAGTCCTAGCCTAACTTTAAGCCCGCCACCCTTGGACCAAAATCGCGCGCCGTACTTTCAAGCGCTGCTCGACTACGTGGATGCGGGCGTCTTGCCGTTTCACACGCCCGGTCACGTGCAAGGTAGCGGCATGGACCTTGCCTTCCGCGAGTACGTCGGCGATAACATCTGCGCGATCGACCTTACGCCGATGCCCGGCATCGACGATCTCCTCCAGCCCACCGAAGCGATAAAGGAGGCGCAGGAGCTCGCCGCCGAGGCCTACGGCGCCGACAATACGTTCTTCCTGATCAACGGCTCGACCAGCGGCAATCAGTGCATGATGGTGGCTGCAATGAATCCGGGCGACAAGATCGCCGTCCCGCGCAACTCGCACAAGTCAATGCTCGGCGGCCTGGTGATGAGCGGCGCGCAGCCGATCTACATGCCGCCCGAGGTTGATGAAGAGCTGCGCGTGGATCACTGCGTCACGCCGGAGACCGTCGCGAAGACGCTCGCGGAGAATCCCGACCTCGCCGCGGTCTATCTCGTCTCGCCGACGTACTATGGCGTCGCCGCCGATCTCGCCTCGATCGAGCGCATCGTCCACGAGGCCGGCAAGATGCTGTTGATCGACGAAGCCTGGGGTCCGCACTTTCACTTCCATCCGGCGCTCCCGCTCTCGGCGACCAAGGCCGGCGCCGATCTATCCATCAACTCGACGCACAAGATGCTTTCGTCTTTCTCACAATGCGCGATGCTGCATCACATCGGCGGGCGCGTCGGGCTCGACCGGCTCAAAGCAGTCCTCAAAATGTTTCTCTCGACCTCGCCGAATCTGCCGATGGTCGCCTCGCTCGACGTCGCGCGCAAACAGATGGCGACCGAAGGCACGGCCCTGCTCTCGCGCACGATCGAGTTGGCGGAGGAGACGCGCGCCCGCCTCAATCGCATTCCCGGCGTCTACTGTTTCGGCGAGGAAATTCAAGGCCGGAACGGCGTTTTCGACCTCGATCCTACCAAGATAACCGTTACCGTCAAAGGTCTCGGGTATACCGGCTACGAGGCCTCGGCGCTGCTGCGCCGCCGCTACAACATTCAGGTCGAGCTCTGCGATCTCTTTAACGTCGTTGCGCTCTTCACGATCGGCACGCGTCGTGAGGCCGCCGAACGCCTCATCATCGCCTTTGAAGAGTTGGCGCGCGACGATCGCCCGATCGACATGTTCGCACCCTCCGGGATTCTCGAGGAGCGCTTGCGCAAGAAGACGTTCGGCCTTCCCGCGATTCCGCCGATGCGCATGCTGCCGCGCGATGCGTTCCTTGCCGGCGCCGAGCCGGTGAAGTTCCGCGAGTCAAAGGGCCGAATCTGCGCCGAGACGCTCACGCCCTATCCGCCCGGCATCCCGATCATCGCTCCCGGCGAAGAGATCACGCAAGAGATCATCGATTATCTGCGTCTGGAGCTCAAGGCCGGCGTGCGCATTCAAGGCCCCTCCGACGACACGCTGCGCTTCATCCGCGTCGTGAAGGAGTAGCCTTGGTGGACGCCTAAGGACCCGCTCGTGGCCGTTAAAGTCCACTCGCTCTCTCCAAGTTGGGAGCTCTCCCAACTTCTCGATATCTTCCCCCTCACGATCCGGCAAGCACTCGTCCGTCTTCGTAACATCGAAGATATTATCGAGGTCGTTCTCGATCTCGGACGTCCGCCCGAAGCGCGTTTCGAAAGCGATTTCATCTATCTCACCGACGTTCCGATATCGCACGAAGATATCGCGCACGTCTGCTCGCGCATCTCGCCGTTCGGTGCGGATAATCGCGCCGGCATCGAGCAAACGCTGCACCGCATCAGCGCGATTCGCAATCGCACGGGAAAGATCGTCGGTCTAACCTGTCGCGTTGGCCGTGCCGTTTACGGAACGATCGACATCGTACTCGACGTACTGCGCAGCGGCTCGTCGATGTGTCTGCTCGGCAAACCCGGCGTAGGAAAGACGACGATGCTGCGCGAGTGCGCGCGCATTCTATCGGAGGAACGTAAACGCGTCGTCATCGTGGACACCTCGAACGAGATCGCCGGCGATAGCGACATTCCGCACCCCGGCATCGGCTTGGCCCGGCGCATGCAGGTCGCCGATCCGGCGCTCCAGCACGCCGTCATGATCGAGGCCGTCGAGAATCACATGCCCGAGGTCATCGTCATCGACGAGATCGGCACCGAGGCCGAGGCGGCCGCCGCCCGCACGATCGCCGAGCGCGGCGTTACGCTGATCGGGACGGCCCACGGCCAGACCCTGCAAAACCTGCTGATGAACCCGACGCTCTCGGACTTGGTGGGCGGCGTGAGCGCCGTCACCCTTTCCGATGAGGAAGCCCGCCGCCGCGGCACCCGCAAGACGGTCCTCGAGCGCAAGGCGCCCCCGACCTTCGACGTCGTCATTGAGATCCACGACCGCGACCGTCTGGCGATTCACAAGAACGTCGCCGAGGTGATCGACGCGCTGCTGCGCGGTTACCAACCGCAGCCCGAGATCCGTCAGCGCCAGCCCGGCGGCGAAGTCACCGTCGTTCAAGAGGCGGACACCGAGTCGATGCCACGCCTGGCCGACGCTTACGATCAGCACGATCACGACGGCGACGAGCGCGATCGCCCGCTCTCGATCTTCCCGTACGGCGTCTCGCGCAATAAGATCGAGCGCGCGATCACCAACCTGCGGGTCAACGCCTCGATGGCCCGCAACTGGGATGACGCCGACGTCGTGCTCACCCTCAAGACGCTCGAACGCAAAGAGCAGCCCAAACTCAAGCAGATTGCCTCCGACAACATCCCGATCTATTCGATCAAGACGAATACGACCACGCAGATCCAAGCCGCGCTGCGCGACGTCTTCAACTTAGGGTCGATCGACAACGAAGAGCTGGCGTTGCGCGAAGCGGAAGAGGCCGTCTATCAGGTGCTGCTCACGAACAAAGCTATCGAACTCGCCCCGCAGACCTCGTACATCCGCCGCATGCAGCACCAGTTCGCCGAGCGCTATCGCCTGCAGTCCCGCAGCACCGGCCTCGAGCCCAACCGCCGCGTCCGCATCTACAAAACCGCCGAAGCCTCGTAGCTCCCCGTTGTCACCCTGAGCGGAGTCGAAGGGCGACAAGAATAAAGGTTCGCGGGTGTTCGTCACAATCGAAGGAATCGAGGGCAGCGGGAAATCGACGCTGCTCGAAGCACTCGCCAAGCGTCTTCGTAAGGAAGGACGCGACGTGGTGGCAACGCGGGAGCCCGGCGGAACGCCCGCAGGCGACGCCATCCGCGCGATCTTCCTCGACCGGAACCTCACCGTCGCGCCCCTAACGGAAGCCTTCCTTGTGAACGCCGCGCGCGCGCAGCACGTCGCCGACGTAATTCGTCCCGCGCTCGCTGCCGGAAGAACCGTGTTGTGCGACCGCTTCACCGATTCGACGCTCGCCTATCAAGGCTACGGCCGCGGCCTCGACCTGACGATGCTCGGCGCGTTGTGCGATGCCGCCGCCGAAAACCTCAACCCGAACCTAACGCTGCTGGTCGACCTCCCCGTCCCACTCGCGCGCAGCCGCCTCCAAGCGCGTTCGGGCAACCTCGATCGCATCGAAAGCCAAGACGATGCCTTTCACCAGCGCGTGCGCATGGGATTTCTGGCGCTCGCGCAACTGCCGCACTACCGCATCCTCGACGGCACGCTCAACGAAGCGGATCTGCTGGAACGCGCATGGACCTGCATTTCGACGTCGTAGGTGCCGACGGCCCAAAGCATTACTTTAACGCGCTCACCCGCGAGACGCTCTCCCACGCGTATCTGTTCTCCGGTCCATCGGGCGTCGGAAAGAAAACCTTCGCGCGCCGCCTCGCGCAATCGCTGCTCTGCCTCGCGCCGAAGGACGCGGTGCTCGGCTACGATGGCACCTGCTCGTCGTGCCTGCT
>JBAPZS010000450.1:0-5918 GCA_049285355.1 Candidatus Cybelea sp.
CCGTACGAGTTGTCGCCATTGGGCATATGCCCGATGAAGGCGTTAAGGAACGTCCAACCTCCGAGCCCGTGACCGTGGGGCATGCCACCGAAGAGCATCATGGAAAAGGTGATCAATAGCTTGCTCAGCGGTGGATGCGTGTTTTCATAGATGCGCAGATTCTGGAGATACTCTTCTCCCGCGCGCGCGAAATAGATTTCGTCGAACACCTTCTCGGCCGGCCGCCAGTAGCCCACGAACGAAAGCACGAAGTTGCCGAGCCCCAGCGCCGCGACGATGACGTAGTCGAGCGGTGCGCGCATCGCGACGAGCCCTTCGGTGGGATCGAACCAATGCCGAACGCCCTCGTGAGTCGCCGCCGCTTCGGTCTCCCCGCCCGCCAAGGGCTTCGCGGCGGGCTTGGCGACACTCGCGTCGGCGCCGCCCAGAAACTGGTAGCCCAGCCAGAAGAACGTTCCGACGGCGAGCAGCGACAATACCGTCGTCCAGACGCCCCAGAGGTTCTGCGAGTTCACCCCCGGCTCGCCGCCGGTCACCGCTTGCAGATACTGCAAGCTATACTGCAGGTTCGCAAAGAGCACGACTGAGAGCGCTATCGCGCCCCAGAGGTATCGTCGCGCGAAGGGAATGCACGCGATGGTAAAGAGTAAGCCGTTAAAGAGATAGCGCTCGTGCATTCGCGTCGCTAGGACGAAGAATGCGAGCGTAGCGATCGCGCAGCTTTCAACGAACGCAGCCGACGTTCGAGCTTGGAGATAACGCCAGACGATCAACGCGACGGCAGCCAGAACCAACAGCAGACCCCACACGTACTGCGGCAACCCCAGGATGCTTTGGCTATCCGACATCCAGAACGTTCCGCGAAGGGCCCACAGGTTGAAGGCGTTGACCGTGTTATACGGATAGACGTTCGAGCCAAAAGCGTAGCGCTGCAGCAGCCAGACAAAGGCCGCAACCGGGTTGCTCGGATGGAAGGGCTCGGTAAGAACCAACGCGAGCAGGAGTGCCGCGACGATGCCGGCGGCCGTCCCCACGAGTCGTTCGCGCCGGCGATCCCGGTTGACGACGGCAAATGCGACGAGCACCGGCAGCAGCACGGCCGCCTGCGGCTTGATCAGAAGCGAGTATCCGAATGCGATCCAACCGAAGACGATCCACGCCGGCTGCCCTCTGCCGGTCGAATCATCACTTCGCAGGAGCGCGTAGACGGCCAAGAGCGCTAAACCGCCGGAGATCGAATCGACCTGTCCCCACGACGCGGAGATAAAGATGATGGCCGGATTGAGGAGGTACAGGGCTGCGGCACCGAGCGCGATCCCCGCGCTCGCGAAACGTCGAACCAGCGCGTAGAGCAGCACCCCCACGCCGAGATCGGCAAGGACCGCGGGAAGCTTAACGAGCACGCGCAGCGGAGCCAAACGATCGGCGTGACCTGCACCCAGCGCCTGCCACAGGTGACCGACGATCGCCAAGATGTAAAAATAGCCGGGCGGATAATCGGCGAAACCGGCGTTTGAATAGAATCCGGCTAAGCCGTGCTGACTCAACACCAGCGCCCAGGCAACGTACGTGCTGACGTCGGTCTTGAAGCCTTCATTGCCGATGAAGATTAGGCGAAGGAAGAAACCAAGCAGTACGATCGCGGGAAGAGCCCATGCCGTCACGCCGGCTCTGGCCGGCGCACTCGTCGGCGTTTGAACGTTCACGCTTGCCTTTCTTTTCCTCTAACCCGCGGCGGTGAGACCGAGCGTGCCCGCCAAGTACTCTCGGAACTCGGGATTCGAATGGCGTTCGATGACTGCCACGTGCTCGGCAGCGCATAGCGTGGCCGCCTCGCGCGCGCCGAGTTCGTCGAGCGCCTCGACGACGCTGCGTACCGCCGCCTCATCGAGCTCGCTACCGCCCGCATAGGCCTGCGTCACTGCGGTGCGCGCCGCCGACGGGGGTTGCGAGATTGCCCAGACGACGGGAAAGGTCCACTTGCGGCGAGCGATGTCGCTCCCAGCGGTCTTGCCGGTCTCGTCCAGCGTCGACCAGATGCCGGCAACGTCGTCCCGAATTTGAAAAGCCATGCCGTAGGCGCGGCCGACCTTACCGTAGCCCGAAATTGCCGCCGTATCGCAACCTGCGGCGTAGGCGCCCAGGCGGCAGGAGGCATCGAAGAGCTGCGCCGTCTTGCACTCGATCATGCGATAGTAGCCCGGCAGATCGACCGTCTGCTCGGACTCGAAGTGCAGGTCCAACGACTGCCCTTCGCACATCACGGCGTGCGCTTCGTGCAGGAGCGCGATCATCTGTAGAACCCGGTCCGCGTCGAGGTGAGCTGCTGCGTGCTCCAAACTCAAGAAGCTCAGCGCGCACATCGCATCGCCGGCATTGATTGCGGGCGCGACGCCGTACTGGCTCCAGAGCGTCGGCCGGCCGTGACGCAGCTCGTCCCGGTCTTCGATATCGTCGTGCACCAGGGAATAGTTGTGAAAGATCTCAACCGCTACCGCTGCGTCGAGCGCGCGCTCGAGCGGTGCGCCTTCGCACGTCGCGACGCGCATCACCATCTGCGGACGCAGGCGCTTGCCGCGACGAGACGGTCCGTATCGGCCGTAACCAAAGTGGCGCAAAAGCATATCGGAGATCTCTTCCGATCCCCGATACCCGGTTATCCGCCTTTCGAGGGCGTCTTCGAATCGCTCGGCAAGCTCGGCCGGATTACGCAGAGGTTGCCAGCTCCTCCATCCGCGCCTGGACCTGATCGACCAGCCAGCCCGGCGTCGAAGCACCCGACATCAGGCCGGCAACCGTGACGTTTTCGAACCACTGCGCTTGGAGTTCGCCCGGGCCTTCGATGTGATAGGCGCGCGCGCCATGCGACTCGGAGAGGTCGGCGAGATGCTTGGTGTTCGCCGAGTTCTTTCCGCCGACGACGACCATCACCTCAACGTCCTTCGCCAAACGAAGCGCTTCGTTCTGGCGATTATGCGTATCGGTGCAGATAGTGTTCACGGCGCGTACTTCGTAGTACTTCGCCGAGAGCGCTCGCACGATCTCGGTGAATCCTTCGCCCGACCACGTTGACTGGACGACGACGCCGACGCGGCTCGAGCGCGGAAGCCGCTCAACGTCGGTGGGGCTTTGGATACACCAAGCGCCGGGCACGTGGCTCAGCGTCCCCTTGACTTCAGGGTGATTCGGATCGCCGATCACGACGATCTTATAGCCGTCGGCTTTGAGTTTCTCCGCCTGCACGTGAATCTTCGTTACCATGGGGCAAGTGGCGTCGATGATCTCCAGCCTCTTCTCCGCTGCCTTCTCGAAGACGTCCACCGGCAATCCGTGGGCGCGAACGAAGAGCGCGCCGCTGTCGACGTCGTCCACCGTCGCCGCATTCTTCAAGCCGCGGGCCGAGAGCGATTCGACCATTTGCGGGTTGTGCACGACGTGACCGAGGGTCGTTACGTCGCCGCGAGAGGCGATCGCCTCTTCCGCCTTCTTTACGGTAATGGCAACTCCGAAGCAGAATCCTTGAACGGACGCCTTACGTATTTCCACCGATACTCCCAGCTAGATCTTCGATTGCCGTCATAATCTCGCTGGTGAACTTCGCCAAATCCTCGCGCGTTGCTTTCCGGCCGGGCTCGAGCGACAGCGGCGCGCCGAACGCAACCTCAATCCGATGCAGCTGCCACGCCCGGTCGCTGCCCATAATGCACGCCGGCACTACCGGCGCCTGCGCCAGCGAGGCCAGCAATGCGACTCCTGTCTGAGGCTGGACCTCGCCGTCAGGGTTGCGGGTGCCTTCGGGGAAGATCCCGATCGCCTCGCCGGCCTCCAAGACCTTCAGCGAGCGCCTGATCGCCGCCGTCGCGCTGCCCTGCCGATCGACCGCGTAGGCCCCCAAGCCGCGGATAACCGTACCGAGAATCGGCATCTCAAAGAGTTCCCTCTTCGCCATATAGCTGATCCGGCGCGGGCAAAAAGATCCCATGATCGGCGGATCGAGATACGAGAGGTGGTTGCACGCCACGATAAGCGCACCGTGCGCCGGCACGTTGCCCGCTCCAAAGACGCGCGCGCGCCACAGCACGCGCGCCATACCGCGTACCGTCGCCTTTGCAAAATCGTAGAACGCCGTATTCATTCTACACGGCTGAGGCGAAGGCGCAGATTTGGTCGACGACGCGCTGCGCGTCCATCTCGCTCGAGTCAATGACGTGCGCGTCGGGCGCCGGCGCAAGTGGCGAGATTGCTCGATTCTGATCGAGTCGATCGCGTTCTTCGATCTCTTTGGCGAGGCGGTCGGGGTCCACGGCGACGCCCGAGCCTTCGAGCTGCGCGCGGCGGCGGGCGATACGCGCTGGGAGCGACGCCGTGAGATAGATCTTCACCGGTGCGTCGCGTAAGACGACGGTCCCTATATCCCGTCCGGCCATAACGACCGGCGCACTGCCGGCAATTCGGCGCTGTGCTTGGACCATAGCCGACCGAACCTCCGGATGCGTCGCGACTGCGGAGACGATTGCGGTCACCTCACTGCTCTGCAAAGCGGGCTCTTCCAGCTCTTGGCCACCCGCGCTGACGCGAAACCCGAGCGGCGCCGTCCGATCGAGCACGACTTCGATCGGCGACGCGACTGCAAGACGCGCCAGCGCGGCACCGTTATCCACGTCGGTTCCGGTTCGCAGTGCGAGGTAGGCTAACGCACGATACATCGCGCCGGTATCGAGGTAGAGAACGTTGAGCCGGCGCGCGGTAGCACGCGCGACCGTCGTCTTCCCCGATGCGACCGGCCCGTCAATGGCGATCTGCAAGTGCCGCTCCACGCTCACCGGCGCCCCGATTCGCCTAGGCGAAGCGACGACCCCGCAGAACGGGTTACAGATCACGTGGCGAAGGCGCAAATCGTTTATTTTTGCTCGGCCTGCGGTTTTGAATCGCCGCGGTGGCTCGGGCGCTGCCAGCAGTGCGAGGCATGGAACTCTTTCGAGCGCCGGCCATTTGCCGCGCCTGCGCGCGCCGCGCGCGAGAGCCGCGCCGCCGGTACGCAATCCGCGACGCCGCTGCGGCTGCAGGAGATCGGCTCGCACGGCGTAGCGCGGCTTTGCATGGGAATGCCCGAGTTCGATGCCGTTATAGGAGGCGGCACCGTTCCCGGCAGCCTTACGCTGATTGGGGGCCCGCCGGGAGCCGGAAAATCTACGCTGCTCTTGCAGATAGCCGCGCGGCTCGCGCGAAGCGGCGAGGTGATCTACGTCTGCGGAGAAGAGTCGGCGGCACAGGTCAAACTGCGCGCGGATCGCACGCTGGGAGGGGCGCCGCCGGCCTCGCTGCTCGTCTACTCGGAGACGAATCTCCGGGCGGTGCTCGATCACGTTGAACGGTCGGCTCCGCTCGCCTTGATCGTGGACTCCATCCAAACCGCGTGGCTTCCCGATTCCGACGCGTACGCCGGAAGCGTGACCCAGATTCGCGACTGCACGCAAGCGCTTATGGAGTACTCAAAGCGCACGGGGTGCGCGACGTTCATCGTCGGACACGTTACGAAGGACGGCGCCATCGCCGGGCCGCGGCTGCTCGAGCATCTGGTTGACACCGTACTCTATTTTGAGGGCGAAACCAACGGCGAGTACCGGATCCTGCGCGCCTACAAGAATCGCTTTGGCTCGATCGATGAGATCTGCGTTTTTTCCATGCACGATAACGGTTTGAGAGAGGTCGCAAATCCGTCCGAGCTTTTCGCCGGTGCGCGTTCACAACGTCCGAGCGGCTCGTGCGTCGTTGCCTCGATCGTCGGCTCGCGTCCGATACTCATCGAAGTTCAGGCGCTCGTCGGCGAGGCGAGCTACGGGACACCGCGCCGTCTTGCCAACAACCTCGACCAGCAGCGGCTTGCCATGATTCTCGCGGTCCTGGAACGGCGAGCC
>JBAPZS010000451.1:0-12155 GCA_049285355.1 Candidatus Cybelea sp.
CCCTTATAGACGAAAAGTGCGCTCGCCGGGTGCGCGCCGTCGCCGGAGCTGCTCACGCCAAAGCTATAGATGACGTTCTCCTGGCCCGCTGCCGTGATACTAAAAACCGTTCCGGTGTTATTGGGGCCGCCGTATTCGGTCGTTCCGTACAGGGTACCGTTTAGCTCTACGAGCCCGGCGAAGGGATTCTCACCGTCCGACTTACCGGACCCTTTGAACGAGTATATCGTGGTGAGCTCTCCCGACGTCGTTATGCTGAACACCGTTCCATAATCGACGCCGCCCTGTTCGGTCGTTCCCCACAACGTGTTGTGAAACTCGATCAGATTGCCGTACGGCATGCGCCCCTGTTTGCCGTCGAACAGGTAGAGAACGCGCTCCGCTCCCGATCTGGTGATCGCGTAGACGGCGCCGGAATTGCCTGTGCTGCCGTGGCTTGTAGTTCCGTAGAGCACACCGCCCACGTCGGTTAAGCCGGCCCGAGGGGCACCGCCATTGGCTCCACGGCGGAAGCTGTGAAGCACTTTCTCCCTGCCTCCCGTCGTAATGCGAAAGACCGTGCCATACCCACGCCTGCCGCCGTAATACGTCGTGCCGTAGAACTTGCTCCCCACGTCGATTAGGCCCGCATAAGGGTACGCGCCATCCCCGTAGGGGCCGTCGAAGCCGTGCAGCTTTTTCTCCGTGCCGTCCGGCGTGACGCTAAAGACGGTTCCGCAGCCCGAGTAGGAGCTTTCGTAGCAACCGCGCCCGCCGCCTGATTCTGTCGTTCCGTATAACGTACCGTTTACGTCGACCAGGCCTGCATGAGGGTACGCGCCGTCGCTTCCTCCGGTGAAGCTGTAGAGTACCTTTTCCGTGCCGCGCGTGATACTAAACACCGTCCCGCATCTGGCGTAGTGATAAGAAATGTAGCATCCCGAGCCTCCCGTACTCGTCGTGCCGTAGAGCACAGCACCCACGTCGACTAAGCCGGCGCGGGGATTCTGACCATCGCTCCCTGTGCCGAAGTCATGCAGAACTTTCTCCGTGCCGTCCAACGTGACGCTAAAGACCGTTCCGCAGCCGGAGTTGCCATAAGTGCAGGAATACGAGCCCCCCGCGAAAGTCGTTCCGTAAAGCGTGCCCTTCACGCCGATCAGGCCGGCCTCGGGATTCGCGCCATCGCTTCCGCCGCCGAAGCTATACACGATTTTGTAGTTCGTGCTAGTGGTGCGCATTGCAATCGCTGACGTCTGCTGCATCACGCCCGGCGCACCGATCGGCGGCTGCGATCCGCTGCAGCCGGCCAGCAATGCCGCGGCCGCGCCAATGGTTAAGGCGTAGCGGCTCAGTCCCAAGCTCTTCATATCTCAGCGCTCCTCATGTGCTCTTTTCCTCGGTCACGTGAACGCCACCGCGACCGCGCGACGCGTCTCGCTACGGTGTTAAAGCGAAGACGGTCCCGTTGCCATATTGGCCGCCCGCTGAGGTCGTACCGTACAGCGTTCCGTTCACGTCGGTTAGGCCGGCGGTGGGGTACTTGCCATCGCTTCCGCTCCCGAAACTGTGCAGCACCTTCTCCGTGCCGCTGGGCTTGATGCTAAAGATCGTCCCGCAGTGCAAGCTGGTGTCACAAGAATAACCACCACCATATTCCGTTGTGCCGTAAAGCGTGCCTTTTACGTCGATCAGGGATCCGACGGGGCGAGCGCCGTCGGATCCCTTGAAGCGGTGGAGCACTTTCTCCGTGCCGCCCGTAGTGATGCTAAAGACTATGCCGCCGTTGTTCGTGCCGCCGAACGCTGTCGTGCCGTAGAACGTGCCCTTTACGTCGACCAGGGATGCCTCGGGATAAGCGCCATCGGTTCCGTCGAAACTGTGGAGCACTGTCTCCGTGCCGTTCGGAGTAATGCTAAAGACAACGCCATCGCCGTACGCGCCGGCGCCATCGCCGTACGCGCCGCCTAGGGATGCCGTTCCGTAGAGCGTGCCCTTTATATCGGTGAGAGCGGCGAGGGGTGAAGAGCCACGAGGGCCTTTTTCTTTTTTGAAGGTGTGGAGCACGTTTTCCGCCGCGCCGCTTGTCGTGATGCTAAAGACCGTGCCATAACGGTGCGCAGGACCGCCAGGCGTCGTTCCGTACAGCGTGCTCTTTACCGCGATTAGCGATGCGCGGGGATAATGGCCATCGGTTCCAAAGCTGAGGCTGTGTAGTACCTTTTCTTCTCCGCTCGGGCTGATGCTGAAAACGGCTCCGCAGCCGCTGTCAGCACAGCGATACGCACCGCCGAAACGTGTGGTACCGTACAGCGTGCCGGCCACATCGGTCAGGCCTGCATAAGGGTTGTTGCCATCGGGTCTACTGGCGAAACTATAAAGCACTTGCTCGGTTCCGCTCGTCGTGATGCTAAAAACGGTTCCGCAGCCGCCGCCGCGGCAGGCATTTGCGCCGCCATATTCCGTCGTGCCGTAGAGAGTACCGCCCACATGTATCAGGCTCGAGGTGGCGGCGTTTCCATCGGGGACTGCGCCAAAGCTGTACACGACCTGGTAGTGCGTGCCATCGGCACGCGCCGCAAGTGGTGCTGTTTGCGGCTGGGCGATCGGCGGCTGCGCGGCTCCGCACCCATTCAGCAACGCCGCAGCCGCGCCAATTGCTAAGGCGAAGCGGCCAAGTCCCAAGCTCTCCATTTTCCTTGCTCCCCCACTGCAAGAACGCATCGGCCGCTGAGGATGTTCGGGGTCGAGCCTCAGTTCCCGGCTTCGGCAAGCGCGAGCAATGCTTCCCAGTGCCGCGGATGCGGAGCCCTTACGCCAGCGCGGATGCGCGAGCACGCTGCGAACGACAACCTCGTCGCGCTGTTCCGGATGCTCTCTAAATCGACGACAAGAAGGCCTTGATTTGAGCCCTCGTAGTGTCCAATCCACTGACCATTCAACAATGCCGATACCTGCACTGCGGCCCCTACTTTCCGAAGCAGCTTGAATCATGCAAGCATTCGCAAAGCGACGCGGCGAGGCCCGTCGCGCAGCCGCTCGATACTGGACGCACAGGCTGGTAAGGAGCATCGACTGTGGCTTCGACCGCGGCGAGCTATACAGCGACGAGGGGCCGCCGAATCGGCGCCGTGGCCGCCGCTCCGATGGAACGCAGGCCAGGCCCGCGAAGTTTCCTAGCCGCCGATCCGTTTATGGGCGAAGGAGTGCGGAATGAGGAGCCTTAGTCTTAGCCGCTACGCGGTCAGCAGCTGCGCCACTGCCGCATTGCTCGCAGGCTGCGGCGGCTCGCAGCCGCCGATCAACGCGCCGGGGGCGATGCCGCACAGCCGCGCAATCAGTTCACATGCCGATCGCGGCGCATCCTGCCAATACTACGCCGAATGCATCACGCTTGCGTACGGTTCGCCGTTTGAGCAAGAGTGGTGCGCCCCCCGCGGCGTGCGCCTCGGTTTTGGTTCTACCTGCACTCGACCCAATTATGGGACGTGGCAGTGGTACAGGAAAGTCTTTAATCTCGCGCGGCACCACTCTCGTAAGTGGATTGAGGTGTCGGCCTATCCAAACCCCGGCAACCCGGTTGACATGACGATTTCTGAAAGCCAGAGAATCAAGCCCAGCCACGGCGAGATTGTGTACATGGTCAGTCTGGAAGCCTGCAGTCCGTTCTCGGGCGGTATCGAGTGCCTAAAGGGCAAGGTTGGGATTTCTACCAAATAGTCGCTAATTTCGACCCAGACCGAGCTCCTGATATGCGCTTTTGCGTCGCGATGCAGCCAGAGCCGTGGGAACCACCGAGTCCTCTTCGCCGGCGCCTGCAGCAACTGGCGCGGCGGCGTATAGCTCTCGATGAGATGCGAATCCAAGAAAAGAACCGATTGCAGGGCCCCGGCGTAAACGACGTACGCGACTCGATCGAGGAGACCTTGACTTTCCTGGATCGGCAGATCAAAGAGATTGATGCTCAGATTCGCTCACACATCAGTGACGATCCAACGCTGCGAGGTCAACGCGAGCTGCTGACGTCGATCCCTGGTATTGGAGAGCGCCTTGCGGTCACAATTCTCTGCGAGCTCCCAAACCTCAGTGAGTTTCGTAGCGCCAAGGCGCTCTCAGCTTTCGCCGGACTCTGTCCCCGTGAATTTCGTTCGGGGAAGTCGATCTCGACATCCTGGCTCTCGAGGAGCGGTAACTCGCACATTCGCCACATGCTCTACATGCCGGCCGTCTCGGCTATGCGTTGCAACCCCGTTCTTAAAGCCTTCGCTGATCGGTTGCGTACTGGCGGCAAGCGGGGCAAGCAGTTCATTGCCGCGGTCATGCGTCGTCTTTTGGTCTTGGCTTACGGTGTAGTCAAAACTGGACAGCCGTTCGATCCCACATATGGGTGTGGTCGACGCGATGGTTGTCCCAACCCCGCACAAGTTTGCTCTTGACAGCCGACACGGAATCTATCCCGCAGGGTAGCTTGACCTTGGCATTTTGTTGCCCTTGTTGCCTAAGCTGCGTGGCCGTGCGGACCGCGGAAGGTCTTCCGGCTGGGCTCGGCTCCGGAGGCGACGTGGCCACAGACCCGTGGGCCGAGGCGGCCCTCGAACGATAATTTGTGCGGGTTGCCGGGCAATTTTTGCGGGGCGGGCTTCGGATCCGTGGTACCATTACCAGACGCTGGGCGAGCGCGGTAGCGGCGGGGTCGTGCGCCAGGCCCACACCTAAGCCGAAGGAGCAAGGAACTCATGCGAAGTTTGATTTCGGTATTCTACGCGTCGACCGTATGCGTTGCCCTCGTCGGTTGTAGCGGCGGCGGCGGGTCACAACTCGCTCCCCCCGGTGCGCCGTCCGGCGTCGCCCCCGATTCGCAAATGCGCCTGAGGCAACTCATTGGCAGCTGCCAACTCTTTCCGAATCCCGACTCGTTTTATGCACCGTACAACGTGAATATCTCGCGCTACCCGGTGAACCCAAATAGCGCGAACTACATGGCCACATACCGGGGGCATATTCATGCCAATTTCGGTTACGCTCCGAACACAGGGTTCCCGATAAACGTCGTGCCTCGGAACCAGCCTTTGGTGCCGATCCGCTTCACGAACTATCCTCACGAGAGCGACCGGGGACCCTACCCGATACCGGACAACGCGCGTATCGAGGGACAAAACGGCGGGAGCGACCGCCACCTCATCGTACTGCAACAAGGTACGTGCGAGGACTACGAGATGTTCCATGCAGCCCGTTCACGGAGAGCCGGGTGGACGGCGGCCAATGGAGCGAAATTCAATCTGACGACCGGCAACGCACGTACGATTGGTTGGACTTCCGCCGACGCTGCCGGGACGCCGATTATCGCAGGACTCATCCGATGTGATGAGATAGCGAACGGAAGCATCGACCATGCGATGAATGTCGTCATCTCGGTACCAACGCAGCACGGGTTTATCTTTCCCGGAACGCATTGGAACGGCCCGTTCCGGAACCCAAACTACTTGCCGATGGGCGCGCGGTTGCGGATAAAGGCATCGTACAATGTGTCGCGGTTCACCGGGCAGGCGCTCACCATCGCGAAGGCCGGCAAGATGTTCGGCTTTATCGTTATGGACGGCGCACCACGGCACTTTCAACTTGAGGGCGAAACGGGGACGTGCTGGAACGCCGGGGAACTGGCCCAGCTAAACGCGATCCCTACATCCGCGCTTGAGGTTGTCGAAACGGGCAACGTAATAACGGGGCGGTAAGGCCTAGCGCACGGACTTCTCGCAAGCAGCGGCGCCCGATGACATTGGTCGATCGTTGACAAAGGAAGCGTGCTTGGCGTAACGGCTTACGGCGAGATTTGAAATACGGTTCCTTGGTTTGCGCTACCACCAGTCTTCGTGGTGCCATAGAGTTCCTCGTCTAAGAAAGTCAAGCTCGCCGAGGGATCGCTGCCGTCGTTTGGATAACCGCCGAAACTGTAGAGTACCTGTTCTGCGCCGGACGTGCTCATCTTAAACACCGTCCCGCAACCGGAGCAGTTTGCATTTTGGCCACCGCCTTGCGTCGTGCCGTAAAGGAAGCCATTAACGGCGACCAGCCCAGATGGATTTGCACCGTCTGCGCCGCCGGTGAAGTTGTGGAGTATCGTTTCGTTACCTGTCAAGGTGACGGAAAAAACGGTTCCATGCCCGCTCGTGCCTCCTCCGCCGCTGATTCCGTACAATACATTGTCGAGGACGACCAGGCCACCGCCGCCATTTCCGTCGTACGGCGCCCCTTTGAAACCGTAGAACATGTGCTCCTTGCCTGACGTGCGAACCGAGAAGATCGCCCCACACCCGTCGGGGGAACACGCGCCACGGACGCCGCCATACCCGGTTGTGCCGTACAGGGTGCCGTTGATGGCAACTAAATTACCGCCTGGGAACCAGGCATTACGGCTCTGCTTGAAGCTATAGATCACTCGTTCCGAGTTTATTGATGTGCTGGTCTTAAATACCGTCCCACAGCCGTAAATTCCGGGACGACAGTGGTTGCTCTGCGTGCCGCGCCCGCCCGTGCCGCCCCGAAAAGTTACGCCGTACAACTTGCCGGCCATTACGGTTAGCCCGCTGGCCGGGATATCGCCATCGGGCTTCGCTTTGAAATTATAGACCACGCTCTCTTTGCCTGAACTCGTAAGTTTGAAAACGATCCCAGCACTCGGATCTCCACCTTGCGCCGTACCGTAAAACTCCCCGTGCAGCGCGACGAGACCGGACGGCGTGTACCCCGCGGTGCCTGGCTCGCCGAACGTTAAAAGAACACGTTCCACTCCCGTCTTGGTTATGCTGAAAATCGTCCCGTCGCCGTTGCTGTAAGTGTATGGAATGAACCCGCCACTGTCTGTGCTCCCGTAAAGAACGCCGTTAAGCGCGACGAGTGCTGCGGTGGGCTGTGCGCCATCAGGAGTCCCCTTGAAGCTATAGAGAGACTCGTAGTCGTTGCTACTGCTCGCGCGTGCAGCGAGTCCGTTGGTTTGTTGACCCACCGCGCCCATCGGCTGCGATCCCGCGCAGCCGGCAAGCAAAGCAACCGCTACGCCGGCAGTTAGGACGTACGTGCCAACACGAAAGCTCCTCATTTGCGACGCTCTCCGATTACCTGGAATCCGGTCTACGCTCCCTAACCTCCCGACGGACTAAACGAAAGCGTGAACGTCGCGGGGAACGGCGTTGTGCAGTAACTGCCGAAGATCGAATCGCTGGTTGCCGAGACGCACAGTTGACCCGAGAGCGGCAGCATGAAAAAGGTGGTTTGACCGATCGAGTTGGTCTTTTGCGTCGCAATCACGCCGGTCGCCGCGCGATTGGCGATTCCGGTCGAGAGCGTCACCGCCTCGTTAGCCAGCGGGGCTCCGGTCCCAGCGTCAACGGTGATCGTGGTGGTCGAAGGGTTAGGCGGCTGGGGAATAACTGACGAGGTCGACGAGTTGCACGCGGCAACCGAACATAGTAAACCGGTCGTCGCAAGGCAGCGAAGAATCCAAGGCACTTTCAGGTCCCCCTCTCTCGAGCACGATTCCAGGTCGAGGAAGGCAAACCCTCAGGTGCTTAGCCCGCCAGGAACGCGGCCATAACCTTGGTCCCGATCTCGGTGGCGGCGTTGCCCTTCCCCGCGTTGTTGGTGAGTACGAGTGCGCCGATCTGCGAGGGTCTGCCGCTGCCGACCTAACTTTGAAAGCTAAGCCACGACGAAAACCCGCCGACGCCGCCGTTCTTTGTCAAGAGCGTGATATTCGGATCGCTTAACGGCGAGCGACTGAACCAGCCGATCCTCGTTCCGATCGGGGTGTCATGGCTGTACGGGCAGATGCTCGAGTGCGAGTTTGGCCCTGCGGCTGATCCACTTGTCACCGTTGGCATCCTTGAGCGCCTCGTTGAAAAGGTCGCGCGCCTGATTGAAGTAACCGGCTCCCGCGGTATGGTCGTCACTATCGAGGTTCTCGGCATAGCCGACCGCGCCCAGACTCGTGCCTTCGAGCAGGAGGTCGAGGTTGCGAGCTCTCCCGGTTTCACCCGCGACGTCGGCTGCGTAATCTCCGGCCAGCGCTTTGCAGTACGTCTCGATGTTTCCATTGTCGCCGGCGTCGATGGCGGTGCGGCAATGCGTCAAGTCGTAGTGTTCGGTCTCTTTCGAACGTGACGTGACCGCGCAAGCACAAACACACGCGAGAAGCACAACGGCGGTCGCGAAGGACGTTACGTCCCTCACGACCGCCGTTTCAGACCGTCGCCTGATGCGAAATGCGCCGACTAGAAGGCCCCCAATCCGTTGGGCGTTCCGTTTCCAGTCGGTCCGTCGTAACCGACCTCGCCGGTGCACAGGTACGCCGGCGAGCAGCTTCCATTGCTACCGGCCGTTACGTCGTAGAGATCCTGCGTATTCGCGTACGAGATCCCCGCGGGAATACCCGTCGTAGCTCCGGAGAGCGCGTAAATCGCGGCAATCGCCGGCGAGCCGACGCTCGTGCCGCCCCATACCTGCCAGCCGGGTTGTTCGCCGTCGCCGGCGATCGACTCGTAGACGGCTACGCCGGTATTCGGGTCGGCTTCATAGGCAACGTCCGCAACGAGCCGCTTCGAACAACCACCGAGTGACTTTTCGATGGGCATCTGCCAGGAAGGGACGCCTTCGTAAATGCTGCACCCACTGCCGCTACCACTCCAGACGGTCTCGGACCAGCCCCGAGAACCGCTGGTTTGTCTTAGGCTCGTACCGCCGATGGCCGTAACCGTGTTTGCGGCCGAAGGATAGATGACGCCGTATCCGCCGTCGCCGGCCGAGGCCGTTATCGCAATGCCGGGGTGGTTAAAGACGCCCTTCGTAGCGTGCCGCTCGTACTTGTATTCGGCTCCGCCCCAACTGTTGGAGACGGCGACCGCACCGAGCCTAACGGCGGTTCTTTCGGCGGTGTAGAGATTTGTTGCAGCTTCAACCACCAGAATTTTGCAGTTCGGGCAGTTCGCAGAAACCATGTCTACGTCGAGCGACTGCTCGGCGAGCCAGCCGCTGTTAACCGGCGGAAGGGGCTTTCTCTTGCCTCGTTGATTCACGATCCTAAGGCAGCCCGAGCGCTCGTCGCACTTCGGTAATCCAAACTCTTTGCGATAGACTGCCAGGTCGCTGGCGAGGTTGGGGTCTCCGTAGGCCTCGACGACCGCAACGAGGCCGCCGGGCTTCTTCACATCTTTGGTGAAGTTGTACGCAGCCTGCAGATCTGAAGGTCCGTAACCGCTGACCGCTCTACGAACGCCTTGCGCACGTGGCGCACGGCTCGTATCTCTTAGCCCTAAGGCCTGGCAGCGCCAGTGACCAAATACGAGCGTTGGGCACGCTTCGATGAAGTTGCCCACGGCAATTTGCTGCCGAACGTAAGCCGCACTCTCGATACTCGCAAGAGCGGCTTGATTGGCGCCGCTCGGGGAAGGAATTGACGGGTTCATCCCGCCGCTGCAGCCGGCCGCGAGCGCTGCGATAATGCAGACACCGGACCAACGCATAAGATTTCGCGCTGTAAGCTTTACTCGCATCAAAACGATCCTCTCGAAGCTCCTAACATTGGAAGAGTAAATGGCGGTTCCCGTCCTCTCGGATTGGCCCCTCCTGTCATCCATTCAACGGCCCAAGCCGCTCGAAGGTGCCCGGCAAAGCGGCCCAGGGCCTGCCGGGGTAGCTTGCTGCGATGGAACGGTGCGCGTTGTCCCGAACCTTTTATAAAGATGAAGGGCTTTAATTATAGCCGCTTTACCTTAAGCAGAGGCGTCGCGGTTGCATTGCTTGCCGGTTGCGGCGCACGACCGTTTACGGCGGCGCAAACGATCGGGGAACCGCATTCTCGTTGACCTTGCCGCCCCGCTAGGCCGCGCACCTGCGGGACCCTCTATTGCTTGAGTTCTTGCAGCGTGTTCGTTTTGGTATCGGTATAGAACAGCGCGGTATCGCTATCGCTCGTACCGGTCGCAAGGAGTCCGAAGATGTGAGCAGTCTGGCTCTTGTCAATTGTTTTGGTGTCGAGTATCTTCCCCGTCGGCGTCAGCTCCACAAGCTTGTTGCCACCTTTGGTATTCGCAACGATGAGGTTTCCGTTCGGTAGAAGAGCTGAAGCTACGGGCGCATCGAGCGGAGAGCCACTATAAACGAGCGTCGCGCACGTTCTTTTTGGGTGAGCGCATTTGAATTTCTTTCCACCCGGTTGTACGACGATCTCGTCCTTCTGAAGTAGGTTGCTGACGGTCGAAACGGCGACGACCGTGTTATCGGCCCCATCCACGATATAAAGAGTGTCGTTGCAAAGATTTCCGGTTCTTGTGCTATTGTATTGAATTCCGGATGGGCCCAAAACGCTCCAGCCGGAGCCCTTATTGATCCCGAAACCGGTTATCACTTGGACCACTTTCACTCTGCCGGAGCTAACGGGGACGAACGCCAACTTAAAAACTGAGCCGGTCTTGGAATCCCCAATGTAGATGTCCTCAGGCGCGTAAGCCAGACCGCAGAAGGCATCGGCGTCGGCGAACGGAGCCTGGATGGGAGAACCGTGACTCGTCTTAAACTTGCCGGTTGGAGTGAACTGCGAAACGAGACCGCTGACCAGCCCCGCGCCGTAGACTTGATTTGTCGCAGTGGCCGCATCGCCGGCGCAGCCCTCTAGTTTGCTGCTTTCCGTAAAGGTAACCGGTTTGGAGTGCGGGTGGGGATTAAATACGTCGATCGTGGTACCTTTTCCGGCGGTGCCCGCAGAGTCGTCGAAGTTGCAAACGAGCAGCTGCCCCTTGGTGAGCCCGAAGGTCGAACGGACCAGCGAGATTGCGCGCGGGCCTATGTCGAAATTCTTCGGATCGAGTGTCGAGCCGATTTCGACGTCCTTGGTAAGCTTTTTCAGAATCGAGGTCGTGTCGCTTGGAACAATGGAACTCGCGCTTCGCGCGGAGACTTGCGATGTGTAGGAGACTCCGGTTGGAATCGTGGTGTTTCCTTGACACGCCGAAGTCGCAAGAAGTGCTCCCGCGGTCAGCATAAGCACGCGATTGTTGAAAGTTGGCATCCTAAACCTCGCTCCTGACGCAGTGGTGACGGAACGGGCTTCGAAGTGCTTCTTTCGTCGCCTGCCCGAGCAAGCGACCTCGGTCGCTTTTTCAGAGCGAGTGTCGCAGAGAAACCGCTTCAGCCGGCCGCCGTGTTCAAGGTCGGCGGCACCAGCCCGATTAAGAGGCTCTCCGAATCGGTCGGTGAGCCGGCGGTTAGCCGATTGCGACCTTTATGCCAGAATGGAGTAGCGTTATGAATACGGCTGGTTTAGTGAAATGCGCAGGTGCTCTGGTTGCGCTCGCGGTGTGCACGGCGTGTGGCGGCTCGGCGCCCGCGCCATCAACGGCTTCGCTCAATGCCACATACATTGGTAGAGTGCTCTACGTGAACGGAAGGCCGGTAACGGCAGCGCGTCCCCCGAGTCTGAGCGCGCTGACCCGTTACGCGACGATTCTTCCTGACCGGCGTCCGAGGAAGAAATTTGAGTACATCATCAACAACTATGGTACCTACGCCAGCATTTTCGACTATCCGAAGAGCGTTGCGCAGATCGGTACGATCGAAAACGTCGGCGGCCAAGGGTGCACGAACGCCCTTTACGGGTATGGGAAGGGGATCATCTGGATCGTCGCGGGCTCTAACCAGATCGAGGAGTTCAAGGTCCCCCAGACGCCGATCAAGACGTTGTCTGACGACTTCCCGTTTTCATCCAGCTGCGCCATGGATACCAGCGGCGACCTTGCGGTCGGGAACTTAGAAGGCGGCCAGGTCATCATCTTCAAGAACGCGACCGGCTCGGGCACCGTTTACAATACGCCGTTGGAGGCCGAGTACTTCGATGGCTACGACAACAACGGGAATCTCTTTGCCGACGGCTTTAACGGCACCGGTTTCGCGCTCGTCGAGCTCCCGAAGGGCAGCAGTACGTTCAAAACGATCACCACGCCCAACTCGGTGAACTTCCCTGGCTCCGTGCAGTGGGACGGTACCTACGTCACCGTCTTCGATCAGGATGCGAACGCGCTCTATCAATACACCGTCAGCGGAACGACGGCGACGTTGCAGGGCACGGTAACGGTCTCGGGTGCCGGCGACTGTGCGCAGACCTGGATCGTTAAGGGCCTCGTCTATTG
>JBAPZS010000452.1:0-3652 GCA_049285355.1 Candidatus Cybelea sp.
ATACGCTGTACCGGCGCCCCGCACCGCGGGCACGCTTCGCCGAACCGCCCGTGGACCGACATCTCCGCGCGAAAGGCCGTTACGCGTTCCGGAAAGCCGTCCGCCGCTTCGAAACTCAACTTGTTCGTCCAATGCTGCAGCGTCGCGCGTGTCGCCTCGAACAGACGCTCCCACTCCTCGGGCGTGAGCTTGTGCGTTAGCACGATCGGTGAGAGCCGCGCGGCGTGCAGAATCTCGTCGGAATAAGCGTTTCCGATTCCACTGAGAATGCGGGGATCGGTCAGCGCACGCTTGAGGGTGCGGTTTTCGGCCAGCAACGCCTTGCGAAACTCTTCGAGATGGCTGGCGAAGACATCAATCCCGCCGGGGTCGAGCGCGCGCAAGCCATCCTCGTTCGAAAGGACGTGCAGCGAGGCGCGGCGTTTCGTACCTGCCTCGGTAAGAACCAGCGAGCCATTCGGAAAGTCGAAGGCGGCGAGGTCGGTGCGTCGCGCGAGGCGCGTCCCGAGCGGCCGCCAGTGTAACCGTCCCGCGATCATCAGATGGAGCACTAGCCAAACTCCGCCGTCCAGGCCGATCGCAATACGCTTGCCGATGCGGCGAAGCTCGCGCACCGTGCGTCCTTCGAAGAACGCGAGCGGCGGGTCGGCGGTGCGCAGGAGCGAGACGCTCGCCACCCGCACGCGCTCGAGCGGCTCGCCGACGATTCTCGATTCGAGCGCGGCGATGTAGGCGACGACGTCCGGCAGCTCCGGCATCAGGCGGAGCTCACGTTCGGACTAGAAGTTGAAGATGTCGCCGATGCTATTGGCGCGCTCGTCCGTCGCGCCGAGGCTGCCGAGATTCCAGTTCTCTTCCAGAAACTTCAGAATGCTTCCGAACTCGTACTGTGTGTGCGAAACGAAGCCGCGCTTGGCGTAGGGCGAGGCGACGATTAGCGGGACGCGAAATCCGAGGCCCATAACGTCGAGCTGCGGCGGCGCAACGTCGTCGTAGAAGAGGCCGTCACCCGAGTTGCTCCAAACGACGATAACGGCGGCATGCGGCCAGTAGCGGCTCTGCTCGGCCGCCTCCACGATTGCTTTCACCCAATGTGGACCGCCTCGGGAGCCGGGAGCATCGGAGTCGTGGAGTGGAGAGAACACCCACGATACTGTCGCGAGCTTACCGTGCGCCAAGTCGGAGAGGATGTTGGTCGCAGGCGAACTGAGATCGCCTTTGTCGGGGCCGTCTGCGATGTATTTGATCGACTGAAATGGATTCCACGGACCCTGCGGGCCGGTGTCTTCGTAACCTCTCCAGCTTACCTTTGCGTTGTCCAGTAGATTGGCAATCGTGGGAAACTGCGTAAAGCATGGGTAAGGCCCGCGGCCGGTAACGATGATTCCCCGTCGCAGCACCGAGGTTCGCGTCCCGGCGGGCGCATCACAGGTGGGAGGCAGCATTGTCGGCATTCCAATGTCGTACTTTTGTGCAGCGAGCCTCGTCGTGCCGGCGATGATATACAGTCGGTTGACGAAGGCGTTAAAATGCGTCGATTCGAACATTCGGTCGGCGAGCGCATACTGCTTCGCTAGATTCCAATAAAAGCGCGTCTCGTCGCGCGCAACGCGGGTGTAAGGGCAGAGGGGATCTTTACGATCCAGAAGATTCCAGCCATCCATCTTCCCGTCGTCGTACGCCGTGCGAAACGCAACATCGACGTCACCAATGTCGCACGCATGTCGCTCCAGCGTAATCGGTGCGAGCGGAACGCGCCTGCCCGATTTAGTGTAGCCGAACTCCGGCGCGTCCGCGCCGGGAAAGCCGGCGAAGAGATTGTCGAAGCTGCGCGTCTGCTGGACGACGATGATGACGTTGCGGATCTGCCGCCCGGCGTTCGCGAGACGCTCGACGCGAGCATTTGCCGCCGTCACCGCGGGGATTGCGGCGGGGGGCTGCGACCCGCCGCCGCAACCTTCGAGCATCGCCAGCACCGCAGAGATCCCGAGTGCGAAGCGGCTAAAGTTGATAATTCTCATCTATTGCTCCCCAACGCGAAGCACGCCAACGACGTGCAAACTTCGCGGAGAAGCGACGCGTTCCTCAGGTCACCAGTGGAATGTACCGGCAGCGTGCGGTTTCAGCCAGACGATGAGATCCCATTGCGTGGGAAACTCGAAAATCGTCGGGATGTAATCGGCGCTGGGCGCCCTTCCGATTTTGACGAGCGTATCGGCGGAGGGTTTCGAGACATTGCCGCCGGCGGCGGTAAAGGTGTTGTTCCAGACCCACTCCTGAGGGCCGTAGACCAGCTTGCCGTCGGGCGTCTTGATCACGTAGTGAACG
Source organism: Candidatus Cybelea sp. (assembly GCA_049285355.1). Taxonomy (GTDB): domain Bacteria; phylum Vulcanimicrobiota; class Vulcanimicrobiia; order Vulcanimicrobiales; family Vulcanimicrobiaceae; genus Cybelea. The sequence goes on from JBAPZS010000452.1 coordinate 2,329, forward strand.
TGTCCGTTAAACTCGTACCAGCGGCCGGGATTGATGCCCCACAGTTGCGGCCGCGGCTCGTTGTTCGGGCGGGGAACCGCAAAGTCGGCGCCCATCAGATCGCCGTTCGCGTCATACCACAGCTGGCTTGGGTGCGTTGGATCCGAGTTCCACCATTGCGTATTCGCGTAGCTTATCGCTCCGGTGTCGTCCGGGGCCGTATAGCGTACGTAACCCGCCTTCTCGGCATCGGCCGCATGGGGAAAGCGCGCCATGAGGTCGTGCTGCACCGACTGAATGAACTGCTGCTCGGCCGGCGCCAGCGCCCCCGTGTAGGTTTGATCTTCGTCCGCGTGGGCCGGGGCGGCCAGCGCACAAAAAGCCACGAGAAGGGCCATGGTCAGGGGTCTCTTCATCGAACGTACTCCTCGCTGATCAGCGTCTCGTCGCTGAAAACGTCGTGGGGAGAGGGAGTGTGACAATCAAAAAACTTCATAATTTAGGGCTGGGCGGTTTGGCGCTCGGTGCGCTCGGCCTGCTCGCCGGCTGCAATGCCCTGGCGCCGGCCGGGCAAGGTATGATGCCGGGTATTGCGGGGCGCGGCGCGCGTGGCTCCGCATGGATGGATCCGCAAGCGAAGCGCGGAGACCTGCTCTATATCTCGGACACCGAGACGAGCGACGTGTACGTCTTCTCGTACCCCAAGGGCACACTCAAAGGCACCTTGACGGGGTTCTCGGATCCGGCCGGCGAGTGCGTCGACAAACACGGCGACGTCTTCATAACGAACACGGGTCAGAGCAACATCCTCGAATACGCGCACGGCGGCACGAGCCCGATGGCGACGCTCTCCGATTCGGGTTACTTCCCCACGGGTTGCTCCGTCGACCCGACGACGGGGAACCTCGCGGTTACAAACTTCACGACGACCGGCAGCGGTCAGGGCGATATTGCGATTTACGTCCATGCCAAAGGGAGCCCAAAGGGCAACTACACCGATCCGGATATCTTTGAAATGTTTCTCTGCGGCTACGACGCCTCGGGCAATCTGTTCGTCGACGGATTGAGTCAAGGCAGCGCATTTCATTTCGCCGAGCTGCGCAAAGGCGGTACGGCGTTGACGAACGTGAGGCTCAATCAGAGTATCGCGATGCCCGGCGGCGTCCAGTGGGACGGCACGTATGTCGCAGTCGGCGACCAATCCACGAACACGATCTACCAGTTCTCGATAAGCGGCAAGAACGGGCGGAAGACCGGCTCGACATCGCTCGGCGGTGCCGGGGAGGTCTTTCAGTTTTGGATCGCCGGCTCGAAGGTCGTCGGCCCCGACTCATCGGACGCAAAC
>JBAPZS010000453.1:0-3585 GCA_049285355.1 Candidatus Cybelea sp.
CTTGCGCGCGGCGGCAAGGTCGGCGAAGAACCGGCTTGCCGTCTCCTTCGAGACGGTGAACGTCTTCGGAGCCGAATATTGCGACCCGGCCTTCTGCACCGAGACGGCAGCAGAGCCGCCGGGCTGCATCACGATTCGATATCCGCTCGTGTTCGTCGAGCCGGAGTCTACGATCTCGGCGCTACCTGCCGGCACGGCAGCCAGCAGCGCGACCGCGATGCAGCCGAATGCGATTGCGCGAACGCACTCGCTAAAACGCACCGAGGTCATTCGGTGTACCCCAACCGGTCGGACCGTCCCAGCCGGGACGGGCGTAGCAGATGTATCTGATGGTGGACGCGCACGTCACGCCGAGGTTGGCGTCCACGTTGTTCCCCTGCGTCACGCCGTACGTATTCCCGGAGTGTTTGTTCCAGATGCCCTTGGCGCCGACTTGGGTCGCCGCATTACCGGCAAGCCCAAAGACCGCGGAGATAATCTGCGCCGAAGCGCTGGTTCCACCGTAGAGCCAGAAGCAATATTGAGGGCAGGTTCCTCCCCCTTCCTCCGAATTATAGACGATCACGGGCGTCCGCAACGATGCCGTCGCCGACACGTCCGACTCCGAGCGCATCTTACAGCTCACACCCGTTTGCCATGCCGGCTTAGCAATTCTCTTGCTGCAGCCGCTCCCGGTCGCCCCGCAGGGCCCGCCGCACTGGTCGAAAGTCCAATCGTTCCAGACCGTCTCGCTCCAGCCGCGCGCGTTGTTCGCGCGCACGAGATGCGTTCCGCCGACACAGACGACGTACGTGTACGTGCAGGGCTGGGACGGGCCGCCGCCATAGCGCCCGCCGCCGCCATCGTCGCCCGCGGCCACCGTGATTACCACGCCGTGCTGGTGGAAAATCGAGTTATCGCCGCCGTACTCAGCGATCCCCCACGAAGCGCCGATATACTTTGCGCCGAGCCGGCCGGCTGTCTTGATGCCGGCGTAGAGATTGTTGACGTCGTCGTTGTCCGTCTGAACGAGAAGGATCTTACAGTTGGGACAGATCGCCGAGACCATGTCGAGGTCGAGCGATTGTTCACCCTTCCAATCGTCGCTGGCCGGCGGTTGATTCGGCAACGGCGACGATTGGCCGTTCTGATTAACGATTCGCAGGCACTTCGTCCCCTCGCTGCAGGCCTTCAGGCCCATCGTCTGCCGATACGTGGCCAGGTCGGAGGCGGCGTTCTTGTAGCCGAATGCGTCGACGATTGCTACGCGTCTACCGTCGCCTTTCGAGAGCGACGGCAGATTGTACGCCTTCTGCAGATCGATCGGACAGTATCCCTCTTGGAACTCCTGACGACAGTCTTGCAGCTCGGCGCTTTGCACCGCTGGACGCGCTCCGGGCGAAATGTCGGTGCGCACCATCGCAAAGCATCGCGCGCGACCTCCCCCGGCGGGCGCCGAGCAGAGACGTCGAACTGGATTGGCGCTCAGAAAGGGCACGTCGCCGCTGTCCACAACCCCGAAACCGGGTGACGCACCTGCAGGCAATAGCGACTGCGTAACGCTAACGCGCGAACAGGCTCCCACAGCAACTATGACCATCAGCGAAAAAACGCGAATGGACGCTCGGCTCACTTTGTACCTCTCATACCTTGGGAACGATAGACTCGCCTCGCTAGTTTCGGGGGTGGGAGCGGTGTGCCTCGCTCCCACGCCGCTGGGGAAGGATTTGTTGATCGTAGGCAACGGTTCGGCGATTCTCGCCAGCTGCTTTGTACCCAGGCGGCGGAGGGTTCAAATCAAAGCTGGCGACGCGCTGCTGGTTGAAGCAAGCGCACAGGTCCGCGCCTACTTCGGCCGGCGCCTGCGAGCGTTCGACCTGCCGCTCGAGTTTTCGGGGACGCCGCTGCAGACCGCGGCGTGGAAGGCGGTCGCGTCGCTGCGCTTCGGAGAGTTCGTCTCGTATGGGGAGGTTGCGCGAGCGATCGGGCGCCCGAACGCGCATCGTGCGGTCGCTGCGGCGATGGCTCGGACTCCGTTCGACCTCTTCGTTCCTGCGCATCGCGTGGTCGGTGCCGACGGGCGCGTAAAGGGAGCGGTTCGCGGCTCTTTACGGGCGCGTCTCGTTGCCTTCGAGCGCGGCTATGCGGCCGGAGGCTCTCCGTAGCGGGCATTCTCGACCGTCTCTTCGAGAAAGGCGGCCTGATAGGCGATGACGTCGCGAACGAACGGAAACTGCGGATGACGTCGCTGGGCTGCAAGGCGGTAGCGATCGCCGTCACGCTCGAGAATCTGCCACTCCACCATTAAGGGAAGGGCGGCGCGCACGAGCCGATCCGGATCTCGCTGCAGGTCGGGGTCGACGAACAGCTGCGGTGGCAGCAGCGTGAGCATCTTTCGCACGGCTTTGCAGGCCTCGTCGGCGGTGAATGGGGTTTCGCGACCATTTAGCCACGCACCGATCAACTGGCTCGCGACGACGGGGCGAATCGCGGCCAGCCTTGGCATCATCGGCGCGTCGCCCATTGGGACGGCGCGATAGAGCATCGAGAGACGCTTCGCGACGAATGGGTCGTAGCTTACACCGGCCAGATAGATCGTCGCGAGCGGAGCCAGGCGCTCGACTACGCCCCGCATCGAGCCAAGCCGCCCGTCGATCGAGTACTTTCCTTCGGGCGTGAGATAGAACGTGCCGCCGCGCCGCGCCACATCTTCCATGCGCGCAAGATCGAGCTCGACGTTGGCGCGCGTCTCATCGAGAATCTCGCGCCGATAGGGTTCGCGCACCGTCGAGATCTTCACAACGGCTCGTGCGCGCTCGAAAAACCCACGTCGCCAAAGATCGCTGCTCTTCGCATCGGGTGGAAACCTAGCAGCGACGCGCTCGTCGAAGATCTCGCGCAGTAAGCGCGGACCGTGCCGGCGTTGCACCGCCCAAGCAAAGGCCGCGAGCGCGCGCGCGCCGAGCTCGTTTTCGAGCGGCAGCATGCCGAGTGCCATGAATAATTTTCCCGCATTGACTCCGCGCATTGCAAAACGCAGCCACGGAATCCGATCGGCGAAAAACCCGGGCTCGTACATGCGGCGCGAGCTGGCCGTAAAGATTGGATGGCGCCAGCTGCTCTGCGCCGCCATCGTGGAGACGATCGCCGGCGATTCGAAGTCGTGCTGGTGATTGGCCACGATCAGCGTCGGACCGCGACGTCGCGGAATACGGCCCCACGCGCGCACGCGGTAGGCGAAGCGATTCCAGGCGTAGTTTGAGGTCACGGCGGCAAAGCGCAGCGGCCACCCCCACAGCGATGAGAGCGGTCGCCGGCCGACGCGCAGCACCGAGAGCGATGCGAGCGCGAAGCTAAAGCCCGAGAGGCCGAACACGGCTTGATAACCGGCGCGCGTTCCCCCGAAGAGTCCGATCAGCCAGCCCCCAATCAACGGCGCCACGATATTGGGGAGACTCGTCGCGACGCCCCAGAGACCGAGATCGCGCCCGACGTCGCGCATCTTCGGAATCGAGTCCATCGCGAGCGCCCAGCCGCTCGACATCACTCCTCCAAAGCCGATGCCGAACAGCACCGCAAACGGCAGCATCCATCCCAGGACCGGTG
>JBAPZS010000454.1:0-3000 GCA_049285355.1 Candidatus Cybelea sp.
CTACAAACCGACGCGGCAACGAACTGCTTGCCGAAAAACGCCGGATTTCCACGCAGCAATCCGTCGGCGCCGTTCGGATTCCAGAGCGTGGAGGCGAATACTCCGAGCAAGCAAATTCCTAAGAAGCCGCCGACTCCATGAACGCCCCAGACATCGAGCGCGTCATCCCACCCGAGTTGATTCTTGAGCGTGACGGCGAAGTAGCATACGATGCCGGCGGCGAGGCCGATGATGACGGCGACGGAGGGAGATACGTAGCCGGCCGCCGGCGTGATCGTCGCAAGTCCGGCGACCGCGCCGGTCAGCAGGCCGACGAACTTTGGCTGTCTTCCGCGGGCCCACTCGAGCAGCAGCCACGCGATGGCGGCGAACGATGCGGCCACATCCGTGTTAAGAAATGCCGAGGCAGTTACGGAGTCGACGCGCAGCTCGGAGCCCGCGTTGAAGCCGTACCAGCCAAACCAAAGCAAGCCGGTCCCCAGCGCAATCAGGGGTACGTTGTGCGGTCTGTTATCGATTATACGGCGTCGCCCGACGTAAAGCACCGAGGCCAGCGCCGCAAAGCCCGCCGACGCGTGGACGACGATGCCGCCGGCGAAATCGAGGCATCCCCACTGCGCCAAAAGGCCGTTCGGACTCCAGAGCATGTGAACGAACGGGAAATAGACGAAAACAAGCCAGACGGTCAAAAATAAGAAGTATGCTTTAAACGTAACTCGGTTCGCGAACGCGCCGGTGATCAGGGCCGGCGTGATGATGGCGAACATCATCTGATACGCGACGTGGACCACGAGGGGGATCCCGGCGGTGCTCGCAAACATCGAGTGCAGGGTTATCCCCCGCAGCAAGGCAAACGTCGTGGGGTTGCCGATGATGCCGTGCCAGTCGGGCCCGAAGCTCTCCGAGTAGCCGAAGGCAAACCAGAGAACGGTCGTCCATCCCAAAGACACGTAGCTCTGCATCATGATCGTCAGCACGTTCTTGCGCTGAACGAGTCCGCCGTAAAAGAACGCGAGCCCAGGCGTCATAAGCATGACGAGGCTCGCGCAAAGCAGCATAAAGCCGGTATTTCCGATATTGACTGGGGTGGCTGCAGCGCCCATCGGTATTCCTCCGCTAAGATACGAGGGAAACGGATTCTGCGATATCATTTGGGCAGAGTTCTTCCTTTTCCCGTTTTAGCGGCTAGCCGGCGGCCCCGGCATACCTTAGAACGTCACGCGTTGTTGGAGTTCAAAATGCTCGGCGAGCGGCCCGAGCAGATCGGCCGGCAGAAACGTCAACGCGCCCACCAGAAGGATCACGCCGATTAATAGCGCGATGAACAGCACGTTGTCGGTGCGAAACGTACCGGCGTGCGAGAGATCGTTCGTCGGCCGCGCGGCTAGGCACGATGCCAACGCCAACGTCGGAATCATGACCAAGAAGCGGCCGCCCAGCATGATCAGTCCGATCGCTACGTCGTAAAAGACGTTCGGGCCGAGGCCCGCAAAGACCGAGCCATTATTTGCCGCTCCCGAGGCAAAAGCGTATAGGATCTCCGTGAACCCGTGGGGTCCCGAGTTCGCGAGTGTCGCGGTGCCCGGCGGTATGACGCACGCGATCGCGGTCGCAAATAGGATCATGCACGGAGAAATCAGCACCGCGAGCATCGAGTACTGTACCTCGCGTCGCTCGATCTTCTTGCCGAGGTACTCCGCCGTTCGCCCGACCATTAGTCCGGCCAAGAAAACGGTAAGGACGGCGAATACCAGTATTCCGTAAAGGCCGCTGCCGACGCCGCCGAAAATAATCTCCGCAAACTCTAGATTGAGTAATGCGAAGAACCCTCCGAGCGGCGTAAGCGAATCGTATGCAAAGTTGGAAGAACCGGTCCCGGAATCGGTCGCGACCGCAAGAGAGAGGCCGGAGTTTGCAACTCCGAAACGCACCTCTTTCCCCTCCATGTTACCGCCGTGTACGCCCATCGCATGCACGATCGGGTTTCCGGCCTGTTCGGCCAACTGCGCGCCGGCAAAGGATCCGATGCCGAGCACGAGCATCGCTGCGAGCAGAGTCCATCCGGCACGGTGGTTGCCGATCATCCGGCCAAAGAGCAGCGGAAACGCCGCCGGGATCAGCCAGATCGCGAGCAGCTCGAACAGATTAGAGAGCCCGGTCGGGTTTTCGTTGGGCGATGCCGAGTTTGCGCCGACGAACCCGCCGCCGTTGCCGCCCAGCAGTTTCGGCGCCTCTTGGGATGCAATCGGGCCGCCGGTTATGCTTTGAGCGAAGCCTTGGGCGTTGCTCGCCGTCACATAATGCAGAAAGTTTTGCGGGATGCCGGTAGCTTCAAACAGCACTGCAAAGACTATACAGAGCGGGACGAGTACGTAGATCGTGCTCCGCACGCAATCGACCCAGAAGTTTCCGAGCGTGGCGGAGCTTTTTCGTACAAATCCTCGAATGACGGCAACTCCCGCGGCCAGCCCGATCGCACCGGCCACGAAGTTCAACCAGGCCAATCCCGCCATCTGAGAGAGATAGCTCATAGTGCTTTCGCCGGCGTAAAACTGCCAATCGGTCGTCGTGACGAAGCTGACCGCCGTGTTCCAAGCGATCCAGAGATCGACGTCTGGGAAGCCTTGCGGGTTGAAAAAGTGGCCGTGCCACTGTTGCGTGCGCATGATCGCATATGCGGTGAGCGTGGCAACGAGCGAGAACGCGAGCGCCGCGAAGGTGTACTCGGTCCAGCCCACCTCGTCCGCGGCATCGATGCCGCATAAGCGGTAGAGCGCCGTCTCGCCTCTCCACCGAATTCTACCTTCGAAGGCGGCCTGCATGTATCGTGCGAGGGGCGGCGCCGCGAGCAGGAGCAGCGCGAGGAAGACGGTCGCGTTTAACCAGGGCATCTGCTGCAATTATATGATGGAACTCTTCGATAGGGCCAGTAGCCTAACGGATCATCCGTATGGAGGCTGCCGCCGCAGCGAAGAGCGGCGTACTCTACACGTATTGCAC